>JBDSAQ010000513.1:0-3913 GCA_039922095.1 Ginsengibacter sp.
TGAAGTATTTGCCGGTAAGGTATTTGTGTATTCAGGTGTTTGTCCGGCCATCCATTTATCAAATTCCTGTTGGCTTTCTACAATGATTACTCCTCTCATAGCATAGTGATTTCTTCCACATATCTGATCACAGCTAAGTTCGTACACAAAATTTGTATTGCCTGTTTTTAACTTCATTTCATCCGTGGTAAACTTAGGCGTGAACCATAACGTAGTTGGTATCCCCGGCACTGCGTCCATTTTCATTCGGAAATGAGGTAACCCAACATCATGAATAACATCCTGGGAATGTATAATTAGTTTAACCGGTTTGTTTACCACTAAATGCATTGTAGTGGGTATATGTATATCATCGTGACTTGCCGCATCACTCCAATCAACACCCAGTGGATTACCCTTGCCCGGATCGGTAAGTTTATAATCTTTTTTTCCAAAAACACCGTCTTTACCGGGATACCTGAATTCCCACGCAAACTGATGGCCTGTAACTTCTACTAATTGAGCATCCTTGGGAGCATCAGAAGTAAACTTAAACCAGTATTTCAATCCAAATACAACCAATACGGTAAGCACAATTGCAGGTACACCTGTCCATAATAATTCAAGTTTATTATTATGGGTAAAGTAATATGCCTTTCTTTTATCACTTTCCTGGTATTTAAAAGAAAAAACAAATAATAAAATCTGGGTTATAAAAAATACTATGCCACATACAACTATGGTAATCCACATCATTGTATCTATATTCTCCCCTTCATAAGAGGCAGAACCTTGTGGGAATAACGTTTTACCATAATAGAGATCATTACACCACCATGCACCAATAAGGCCAAGTATCAGGAATGCAATCAATAAAAATCCATTGATCCGGTTAGTTTGCTTGCGTGATTTTTCCTCACCCTTTAAAATACTTACGTATTCACTGGCTTTGGCAATCTGAAAGATCAGCAGAAAGATCATTACAACAATTGCTATCAAAAAGAAGTCATTCATGTTTTAAATTTAACTAACCGGATTAGTTGAAATTAATCTAATTAATATTTTTATATTCTTGAATCCCATACGGGCAAAATTTTATGTATGATGAATTATACTTTCTTTTAAGAAAGGATGATTTTTAGGGGTAAGCGATACCCTGGATAAGTATCGTCCCACACCCCACATAATTATACCTACAAAGCCCAACGGAATTCCAAATTCAAACCAGCTCATATGTGGATTTTGTTTTACTGTACCCGGCATAACCATCTGATAAAAATCGAGCCAGTGCCCAAAAATTAATAATACACACATAAACGTTACCACAGTATAATTTCTTTTTGTACCCTTCTTCATTAAGATTAAAATAGGGCAAACAAAATTGATAATTAAGTTCAATATAAATATTCCCTTATAAGGCCCTGCATGTTCAGCAGTGCCTACCCTCTCTATAAAATATTTTGTTTCTTCCGGTTGATTGCTGTACCATATAAGCATATACTGAGAAAACCAGAGATACGTCCAAAAGATTGAGAACGCAAACATAAATTTTCCGAGATCATGCAAATGTTCTTCAGTTACATATTCCAGCTCACCCTGATTTTTAAAATAAATAACAAACAAGGTGAGTAAAGAAATGCCTGATACAAAAGTACTCGCAAAAGTGTACCAGCTATACATAGTACTGAACCAATGTGCATCAATACTCATTAGCCAAAGCCACGGCATAGTAGAGCCAACTGTTAAGCCGTATAAAACAATAAAAAAACCTGCCCATGCTATGTTTTTGCCTATCCAGGATTTTCCTGTTTGGTAATCCATAGGGACATTATTATCACTATCAATACTCAACTGCCTTAATTTTTTTCCTATAAACCACCAGAGGCCAATAACAAGTATTGATGCTATAGAGTAAGTGGCTGGGCTTAAGAAGCCTGATTTCCCTCTTAACACTTTATCCTCTTCCACATGCGCCCGGTTTAACCAGGGATAAATATCATAACGATGACCAAAAACAATACTTAAAATAATAATTAATGTAATAATTCCCAGTATTGGAACCAGGGAAGAAATTGCCTCAGGAACACGACGTAAAGCAACTTGCCACCCACCCATTGCTAAGGTACTAATACAAATAAAAAACATGCTTGTGTTTACTAAGAGAAGCCAGTAAATGCTGTTTTGAAGTAATACAGCCCAAAACCTTGTACTGTTTAAATTATCGCCATGTGAGCCACTCAAAGGATGTAAAAAAATAAATCCAAGCACCAATGTTAACAGGCCTGCAATCATCAGGCCCATTGTCCACTTTTTATACCCGCCGGGAATTATAAAATGATTGTCCATTCAAATATTTTTAAGTTGTCTTTAGTGTGCTATTTTTTACCCGCAACTGCTGCAGAATCTGTTTTAGATCCGCTTCCTGATGCCTGCTGCGATTTTATATATTGCACTACCATCCATCTTTGTTTCTTGCTTAATTGTGATGCATAGCTCCCCATATTTCCTTTACCATAAGTTGCCACATGAAACATTGTACCTTCTGATAACGCTTTATATTGATCGAGTTTTAAATTAGCGATGCCACCAACTTTACCCGAAGTTGCCATAGGGCCCTGCGCATCTAAATTAACTCCGTGGCAAATAGCACAATTAATATTAAATAATCTTTGCGCTTCCCTTAACCCAAGTGAATCAAGTGGGGGTAAAGGGTCCTTAATTTCAGCACTCATTTTATACCCTGTGGTATCGTTTGCTAAAGTGTAGGGAAACAGGTCTCCTCTTCTTATGGTTCCTTCTACCGGCGATGGAATGTAATTTATACCTTCACTTTTAAGATTATTAGGTGCATATGCTTCATAAGCACGGCTATAAGCCATATCAGGCATATAGATTTTACCGGGATGACGCTTATCTGCACAGCCTGTAATTAAAAAAAAGAAAAGAACCCCCCAACCCCTAAAGGGGTTAAGGAAGCTTTTTATATTAAATATTTTCTTGAACATTTTAATGTTTTATCTTTTCTTTAGCCCCTTTAGGGGTTGGGGGTTAATATCCCACTTCTTCATATCTATATAACTTTTGCGGCCTGTCATATCTTCCTAACCACCAACCCGTTTCTGCTTCCTGCACATTTGTTTCTATTGCTCCGTTAGTTCTCAAAAAATTAAGTACATCTTCTTCATTAGTTTTGGCAGTACATTCAATAACCATTACGAAAAGATCATCGGTTGCTCTAATATGAAAATGATGTCTTTTAAGAAATGGAGATAATTGACACAAATAACAAAATGTGAGTACCATCCCTATTGCAGAAAATAAAACAGTAGCCTCAAAAGTAATGGGAATAAATGCAGGTAATGGAAAATGAGGTTTACCACCGATATTTAATGGCCAGTCTCTCGTAAATATCCAGCCCATACAGGTTAAAGCTGTGGCTGTTCCCGTTATTCCATAAATAAATCCGGCAGTGTGTAGGCTGGTTTCTCTTATGCCGATTGCATGATCCATTCCATGAACAGGGAACGGGGTATAAACATCGTGAATCTTATATCCGGCTCTCCTTACGTTTTTAACAGCAGGAAATAAAACCTTTTCATCATCAAAACAGCCAACAACAAATTTTTTTAGAGACATAATTAAAAGCTCTCCCCTTCGGAAGGTTTATTTAAAATTATTATTTAATGTGTTCTTCATTTTTTACTATAAATCTATTTCAAAGCCTTTTCAAGTCTCCCCTTTTGGGGGAGATTTAGAGGGGGCTTTAATGCGCATGCTCTACCTCTTCAATATAAAACTTATCAGCATCCATTCTTTCAGTATCTGTCATTTTTTTCTTATAATTTTCACCACTGGTTTTTAAAATCGCTTTTATTTCTGCTATGGCAATTACAGGGAAGAATTTGGCGAATAAAAAGAAGCAGGTAAAAAATAA
>JBDSAQ010000514.1:0-9162 GCA_039922095.1 Ginsengibacter sp.
TTCGCCATTTACTGTTTAGTGTTCTTAAATCATCAATAAAGCTTATCGCACTAATAAGCAACAGCCCGGCAAGAAAAAGTGCCTGATGGTTATACTTGCTTAAAAATATAGCAGGAAAGATAAGACCAAAGGGAAAAATAATTCCAGCTCCGCGGACAGTTACCGCCGTATGTGAACTGCGCTGGTTGGGAGTATCAGCTATTTGTAGTCTTTGCGCTATCCTTATATAGGTAATTATTAAAAAGAAAAAAATAGCTAAGTATATTGCGAATGTCATATTACAAATCCAGATAACACCTGTGTAGGATTCCAGCCAAGGGCTTTACGGGCTTTTGAATCATCAAAAGTAAGGGGTGAAATTATTTTTCTTAATTTATTGGAATTTAATGGAAACTTACTTCCTAACAAATCACCGGTAAGTGCTATTAATTTTGCAACAGGTAAGGGTAAATTAAAAATATTTTTTTGAGAAGTTTGTTGGGCTATCAATTTACTTAATTCACAAAAGGAGGGATGATAACCATCAGTGAGATTATATACACCGCCATTTTTTGCGGCAAAAGGAATAAATGCTGCAACATCTTTTGCCATAACAATGCTCTTCTTTGCCTTCCCCCCGGCTATATTAAAATAAAAGCCTTTTTTAATTGCGCTGATCATGCTTTGTAAATTACCGGGAGGGTTGGAATCTGCAATTAATGGGAGCCTCAATATTGTACAGATTACACCATTTGCTTCACACCAGGTTTTTATTAATTCCTCTGCCTCAATCTTGCTTTTGCCATATGGATCTTTTGCAAGCAGAAGTGCATCTTCATTTATTAAGATACCGGTTTCTCTCCCATACACTGCTACACTGCTTATAAAAACAAATGATTCCGGTAATTGAGCGTTGTTAAGTCCAGTGAGAAGATTGGAAGTGCCAGTAACATTTACATCGAAAAAGAGTTGTTTTTCTTCATTGTTTTTTGGAACTGTATGAGCTTTCCCTGCACAATGTATTATCATGTTTACATTAGGTAACAAAGGAATTTGTCTTATCAAATTGACTTTAATATCCGAATTACTTTGCGATAAAGTAGTTATTTCGTTCCCCTTTAAAACCTCCCGGATTACTTTACCCAAAAATCCGGAAGAACCTGTAAGTAGGATTTTCATCATTTATAATTTGGCAATAATGGAATCTTATAAAACTTTATAGTTGATCCTGTTTTAGTTATGTCCACATATGGAGCATCACAGGATTCCCGACACGGTGTTCAATTCCTTTTACAAGAAATTTATATTCAGGAGCAACAGATGTTATCAATCTAATAAGTTTCCTATAGTCTTGTCCATCATGATATGTTGTAATGGCAATCTTTGGCTTGTTGATCCGTATTGTCTCCAATGCGCCCTTTATCATTTCTTCTTCAAACCCCTCCAGATCTGCTTTTAAATAATTCACGCTGATATTTTTGTCAGCAAACAGGCTATCAATTTTAAAGGCTTGCACTTCTACAAAGTTTTCCATCCCGTCGGGGGAACTGCTGCAGGTAGATGCAATTGCTGATTCGTTTAATTCCATATAAAGCTTCCCGTTCTCAGACCCTAAAGCGTATGGCAAAACTTCTACAGTACTATTATTTAAGAACATTTTATTTAACGAATCTACAAACAAAGGAAGGGGTTCTATAACGAATATTTTGCTGGCAATGTTTTGATATTTAAAAGCAAAAAAACCTTCAGCGCTTCCACAATCTACTATTACATCATCTTTATCAACTTGCGTATGCTGAATTTCATAATGATGCCAGTGACTCATTATCATTCCTTCAGTAATAACCTGGGCAAAGTTGTGATATGGAGCTTTGGCGGGATAAAGAAACAAGTTATCAAACCCTTTAATTTTATAAGATTTGTAATCTTCAGTTTCTTTTTCAAGACTAGAATAATCCCGGGCTATCGCTTCACATTTCTTAGCAAACAAGTGCGACACAACTTCCTTCCATGAAGACCTTTTTCTAATTTGCTTATCAAAGCAAAAAAACAGAAGAATTTGTATCCTTGTCCAGATACCTTTAATTGCCTGCATTAGCTTTATTTATTTTGAAAAAAACTGATTTGTTTAAGAGGGAACTGTACAATGGATTCTGTCTTTTTTTCATAAAAATATTAGCGCTGAGAATTATATTCATTAGATAATTTATTTAGAATTCCTTCAAAATTTGCAACAGAATTTGCCCATCTAAATTTGTCGTTAACAAATTTTCTACCGCTTTCAGATACTTCATTCCAATTATTCCCTTTAAGTAAATCAACAACTCCATCAGCAATACCCGCTGGCGTATCTGCAACATATAAGGATGTACCCGAATTTCCTCCGATGCCATGATTGCCCGCAGATGTTGTAACAACCGGCGTACCCATTGCCATTGCCTCCAACACTTTAGTCTGAGTTCCTACGCTAAGCCTTATTGCACATACGCTAACCATCGCACGACTTAAATAATACCTGATATCATCTACATACCCGGTGATGATAATATTTTTTCCATTTCCTAATTTCTTTACTTTGGCCGAAGGATTTGTACCTACTAACCATAAATTAGCAGCCGGGTTCTTCTTTACAATTAATGGAAAAACATTTTTACAGAAAAAAACCACGCCATCTTCATTTGGAGCATAACCCATATTGCCGGTAATAACTATCATACCCGGCGTTCGTTTTACTGCAATATCGCTTTTAAAATAATCCAGATCAATGCCATAGGATACCAGATCAAGATGATCAATTTTAAACAAGGTTTTATAATCCTGAATATCTGCCTGAGCAATTAATATGATACGGGAAAAGCGTTGAACCTGCTCAGCCTCATAACTCTTTAACCTTGCGATTTCTAACTTTAAAATTGATCTCAAATACCATGGCCTCCAACTAAGTGATCGTTCATAATTAAAAATTAATGGATCAACCATATTTAATATTGCCGGCTTTTTAAAGCCTTGCGGTAAATACTGGGCCATTCTTATCAAATTAATTATTACTACATCGTACTCATTATTTTGCAAAAGGTGATTGACCTGATCGCTCATTTTTTTTGATGTGTAATACCTGACCTGGAAAGGTTCTTTCGAAAAAAAACCCGCACCTGCGTTAAATATAGATTTCCATTTAGGAAGAAGAATTGTAAAAATTGAATTGCACAAGGGGCGGATGGATTTCAACTTATCTTCTTTATCATCATGCTCAATAAAGATTACAAGATCAATTGAATGATTTTTAGATAATAGCTCGAGTTGCTTGCTCAATATCACTTCATATCCCCTGAGAGGCGGTAGTGTTAGGGATGGGGTTAATATCAATAATTTCATCTCAGCTTATAAATCTATGCAGTAATAAATTCAAATCTTAGAAATTGACAGGCTTGAGAATTAGTTAAGATCATTACCAATTTTTGTATAAACTTCAAGACTTTCCTTTGCTGCTTTAGCCCAGGAAAATTCGGAAGCCCGGCTATATCCCATCAAAATTAGTTTCTCTCTAAACGGTTTATCTTTTGTGAGCCTATGTATTGCTTCGGCTATAGCTTCAATATCAGTTGGATTAACTAATATCGCAGCCTCGCCTGCAATTTCGGGTATTGAGGTTACAGCAGATGAGATCACTGGGGTGCCACATGCCATCGCCTCCAGAATTGGAAATCCAAAACCTTCGTATAAGGAAGGGTACAATAAAAGATACGCTCCATTGTAAAGAGCTACCAATTCTTCTTCAGAAACGAAGCCAAGCAAAATCACACTGCTAGAAATTCCCAGTGTAGTTATTTGTTTTAAGAAATACTGCTTTTGCATTTCGGATAAGCCAACAATTACAAGTTGATGAGATGACTTAGATTTTAATCTAAACTTTGAAAAAGCTTCTATAACCAAAGCAGTGTTTTTACGTGGATCGAGTGCTCCAAACGAAAGAATGTAAAGGGGAGATAATCCAAATCTTTTTATTGAATCTTGTTTTGATAATACATTGAGCTCGCGAAAATTTGGGCCGGGAGCTTCATAAATAACATGGATCTTATTTTTATTAATAGGAATGTGTTTTAAAATATCAGATTTAGAATAGTTAGAGATGGTAATTACTTTAGCGGCACGTTTTGCGACTGTTGGAACTACCCATTTTAAATATTTGCGACCCAGGTTTTGGTACAGGGATGGAGACGAGCTTAAAATAGAACGGGGAAGCATATACATAATATCATGAATTGTAATCACTAGTTTTGTTTTACCTGTAAGCCATAATGGACCTGCATTTGCGGGGCAATGCAACACATCAATCTTATCTCGTTTAACGTGATAAGGTAAAACAATTTGCTCCCACAGGGGATATAAAGCCGGGCCGATTACTTCAAATTTAAAGCGTGGGTTATCAGGGATAAATCGTGCTGCCTTTTTATTGTTGCCATATAAAATATACTCATTTTGTTCGTCTATCTTTGATAACTCTTGCAAAAGATTATACACGTAGTTACCAATACCTCTGCGATAGGTTAATAAGCGCACATCAATACCAATTCGCAAATGTTTGATCATAGCTTTTGAATCTACTATTCTTTCCTGATTTTAAGCTTTAATAAAAGCCGGTACATCCATAAAGTAATTACATCAGCTAAACCAAAAAAAATTATAGCACCAAATAAGGATAAACGTATCCCATTTAATAGCTGAACCGATACTAATAAGATCGGCAAATCTCCAGGATTTTTTTTTCGAAGTTGAGAATGAAGAAATGGGGTAAGAATGCCAAGTATAAAAGAGTATAAAATCATTCCGGGCAAACCAAAATGGCCATATGCCAGTTCAAAACCACCGGGCACTACAGAGCCTTTATACGGAAAGGACTCTTTGAGAACACTTACATTTTCGGCAAATAGTAAATTAGGGTCATTACGGATGGAATTAGGTATGTAGTTAAATATGTTCCCTAATTCACTAAGTCCAAAATCATATTGAAAATTTAAGTTTTCCTTTTGAAAGTATAGTATGCCAGCCAGACCACTAAAACCTTCAATATTATTTCTATAGAACCAATCAAGAATATTAAATTCAATGGAAGGATCAATAAAAGTATTAATTGCTTCTTTTATTCCAACCGTACCAAACCGATAAGCAAAATCGCGATAAATACCAAAAACGAAAAAAACTACGATTGCCGGTACAATTAACATAAAGATGGTACGTCTTGAAATTTCTTTTCTACGATAATTTATTACAATTAACAACTGTAATAAAGCGAATGCTGTTAAAAAACGTGAATTGAAAAGAGTTATAACTAGGGCTGCTCCAAAGAACAAAAAATCTAAAATAACTATTTTCGACCCACTGTTGAGTTTTACAATAAGCGGTAATTTAGCTATGCCCAATGCAAGAATAAACACCGTTTGCCCTTCAATCAATTGTCCTGGTTTTGTAAGTGCCGTATCTAATCCACCAGCTTTTGAAAATAGCAGCGAGGCTATAATTAATGTCCAAACTGCAATAAATAAATAAGATAAAATACTGGTACCATGATTGGGATGCTGGAAAGTATTATGCGATTTATCAAACCAACGTATTTTGCGAAAAAGTTGAAATGTACTCACGTAAAATATAGTGCAAATACCATAATATAAATTTGCTTTCCTGGCCATATCCAAACTAAATGAGTTATTTACAACGTCTATTTTGGCAACATCCATAGTTTCAAATTGGCCAAGTATCCACCATGCTTGCCCCTGTACAAGAATCAGAATAGTTGCGGGTACAAGTATTGCAAATAAATTTCTATCGCTCTTTAATAAAATTTCACGAATTATGACATATGATAACAGAAATACCTGAAGGTATAAGCACAGCCAATCAAGTAATAGACTGTTCATTTTTTATTTATGGTCATTAGCTAAAAAGGGGAAATTTAAATTTATTAGCGGAATCAGTTGCCAGGGTTGATGTCTCTTGTTCATCTTAAGGCATTAATCAGTTCTTTTTTAAGCTGGTAAGACTCTGGCGAAGCAGGCCCAGAACATATCTTTTATCATTGCCCGTAAACCATAATAAGTGATGCAAAGATTGACCAGTAGTGCGAAGATAACCTGTAACAATAATAATAGCGGCAACAAAATATGAAACACTGGAGGTGAATGCTGCTCCGTTAATTCCCCATTTAGGAGTTAAAATAATATTTCCTAACAGGGTAATTACGAGACTCACCAAACTGGCATACATGCCGATAGCTGGTTTGCCACGGCCCGAAAGATCACTATAAAGTATTTGAGTAAAATTAAATAACAATGCACCCGGCAACAAAAACCATAAAGCAGAAGTAGCACCAGTAAACTTATTTCCAAATAATAGTTGAATTAAAGCCGGCCCGATTATATATAATATAGCAGTCGAAATTGCTGCCAGTGTCATTATAGTACGCATAGTGGCATTAGTTATTCTTGTAGCATCTGCAGAACCGAGAGATGAGACTTTTGAAAAAAGCACTTTTGTCATACCGGTTGCAAGTTTCATAGGCAATTCTGCTATAATCACCGCTATTAAGTATAAGCCTAGTTGGTCCAGAGGAAGAAAAATTCCTACCAGAAACTGGTCAAGCCTTAAGTTTAAAAAGGTTACTAGGTTTGAAGTATAGGATGACAATCCATATTTACTCATTCGGGAAAGTAATAAAGGCTGAACACTTATTTTTAATTGATTAGTACGCCTATACATTCGATACCATCCAAAAATAAATGAAAGAAATGTGCTTATCATTATTGCGAATACAATTCCCTCTAATCCTAAATCAAAGGGCAAAAAAATCGCAATAAGCACAAGCCTTAATCCAATATCTATAATATTAAGCCCACTGTTCCAAAGAAAATTGTGGATGCCTGCAAATATATATTCTACATACAATTTCCCAATTGTGAATGGCGTAATGGCAATTATTAATACAACTTGTGTAATCGGAATCCCGGAAAACATAATATTACCGTACAAGGGTAAACTTACAATAAGTAAAGCGGCTACCGGCAGGCCGATTAGCCAACACATGGAAAAAAGGTTGTTCACAATTTCCCTTTCTGAATAAATTTTTTGACCTAAAAAATATACAGCCGCCTGCCCTAAACCAAAATTGAAGATTAAACTAACCGTGCCGCTAAATAGTACTAACAGAGCTAAAGTTCCAGATCCCTCGGGGCCATAAATTCGGGAAACAAATACATTCAGGCCAATGGACAACACTAAGTATAGTCCATATGCAATAAGGCTTATAATAGAATTTCGAAAGAAAATAATTTAAAAAATAAAAGTATGATTAAACCCGTTTTGTACCGGATACTAAGCTTCATTCAACCTGGATAAATTTTAATGGCGTTGAGAAATCAGTATAATATTGCCTGTCAGGTAATACAGGAATATTGCTAGAAAAGTAAGAATTAAATATTTTTCGAAATGTATTCACCGGAGTATTTTTTGAAAATTCTTTGGCAAGAGTAAAATAATTAGAATCAGTCCTATACACAGCATTCAAAATTCCGAATTGTTCCATTATCCATTTTTGATTTTTATCATATTTATTTATAGTTGGTAATACCCTGGAACCGTGATCACCTTGTAAAATAATTACCTTCTCTCTCTCATTTTTTATTGCAATCATTTTTTTTAATAAACTTATTATCTCCCTATTTATATAAGTAACCTGGTTTAAAAAAGGGATCTTCCTGTTTATTGTTGCATGAGATATAATGTTTACATCCTCACCATCCTTACCAAATACAAACGGCGGATGGGGGCTCATTATATGTGCAAAAACAAATTTTTTATCAGGCTGATTGGCCAACTTTGGCAAAATATTAATTACATTTTTTATTTGTTGCCTATGAGTTTTTGCGCTGGCAAAGGTTAGTTTATACTCTACTATTTGCAATATTGATGTATTAACAAATAAACCTAAAAAATCATTATCGGCGGTATTTAAATTGAGCCTTCTCAGGAATGATTTCTTTAAACTAATAAGCTTTTCATTTTTATCGTATTGAAATTTTAAGCCATAACCTCCATCAAATAAATAATATGTATACCCCCTGTTTTTTAAAAATTGAGAAACTTTATTATTCTGTAGTTTGCTGTTGATACCTTCCATAGTAATTTCTCTATTAATTAGATTTTTTTCATCATGGATATATTCCATATTTAACGATGAGGCTAAAGAGAGAAGAGTCCGCGGATAATTCGACTTGGCATCGGGCTGCACAAAAAATCCTAATTTAATGAGTGAATCAATAAAAGGCTTGTTATTGTATCGGAGTATTTCCGCAAATACTTTTTCTGAAGGATACATATCCAGAATAATATAAAAAATATCAGGATCATGGCTATTGCCATCCGGGGGAGAAATAGCACTAAATGAAGATACCTGAACATTATGGCTTGTAAACTTTAATTTATAACTGACTATAGAAACAAAAGGAAAAACATTCAAAACTATTAGGAACAACAGAAGAACTGATGATACCCTGTTCCCTGTTTCTAATTTAGAAAACATATAAATAACAAATAAAATCACCACTAAATAAATTATAATAATATACCTGTGGTGTACCAAGGAACCCAGAGATGCGGATTGACTCCTTAGCGTATTAAAAATATGTCCGTATGTAAATAATATTATTGATACCAGGGGAACAACAATTTCAATATTGGACACTTTAAACTTTGAAGTAGAAATAAACTTCAATAAACAAAAAAAAAATGCTGCAAATACTATAATTATTAAAGCCGGGGTAAATGTTTGTCTAAAATAAAGACGCTGAATATTTTCACTATAGAGAAACCATACAGGATATAGCGATAAAATAACAGCGAGGGTAAATTGCTTAATTATTTTCCTGGGATTGCCGCTCATACAAATAAATAATTCTGTTGTTACCTTCTATTATAAATTGTCGTTTTTTAATGAATAAGCCGCTAAAGGCAGATTCAAATAATTCCCGGGAATACTTAGCTTTTTGATGTGGCTTTGTTTTAAGAATTTGTTGAACCTTCTCATCATGTAATGGCACGAATTCGATCACTAAATTTTTTGCAATACCGGAAAAAATTTCAGCTATTTCCCTTAATGGTATGTCGAAGGTTATTACAAGATGGTGAATTATT
>JBDSAQ010000515.1:0-6927 GCA_039922095.1 Ginsengibacter sp.
GATGGAAAATGGAATGACAGATAAAGAGTATATGTGGTTTCACCAAAACGAGATGAAACAGAAAAGCCGTTGCATAATGGGTAATGATTATTATATCACTAATGAGCATATGGTGCATAATGACGGCAGCACCAGCCCCTCCGGAGAAATATTTGGGTACTATGTAATTACCCATCAATATTTTAGAAGATACAGAATGCCGGTTATGCATACTGAAACAAATATCACCGAACCATTTTCCGTACATTGGTTGCGTAAGCAATGGGCCAACGTTTATCGTTTAAAACAAGATGGTGTGCCTATTGTAGGCTTCACCTGGTATAGCCTTATTGACCAGGTAGATTGGGATAGCGCTTTGCGAAACGATGATGGCATTGTTAACTCATTAGGCCTTTATGATCTTGAAAGAAAGATACGGCCAGTGGGGACTGAATATAAAAACCTGATAACACAATGGCAGGATGTAATTGCAAATGAAAGTTTTGGGGTGCACATTTTTTAAGGCGGTTTGTTTGTTTATAATTTTAAACTTCGGCAATGAAAATATTATCTGTTATTCAATATCTTGAAACCATTGCACCTATAGCATTACAGGAGCCTTATGATAATGCAGGATTGTTAACAGGCAATGATCAGTGGGAATGTACGGGAGTAGTTATTGCGCTTGATGTTCTGGAAGAGGTAGTGGCAGAAGCCATTAGCAAAAGATGTAATCTTATCGTTGCTCATCATCCAATAATTTTTAAAGGTCTGAAAAAAATTACCGGTAAAAATTATGTAGAGCGAACCATAATATCAGCTATTAAAAATGATATAGCCATCTATGCTATCCACACTAATTTAGATAATGTAATTAAGGGAGTAAATGGAAAGATAGCTGAAGTGCTGGGGTTGAATGATCTTACCATTCTAAAACCCGTTGAACAACTTTTAAAAAAACTGGTAACGTTTGCTCCATTAAAAGATGCAGAAAATATTCGCACTGCCTTGTTTAGTGCAGGAGCCGGTAACCTGGGCAAGTACAGTGAATGTAGTTTTAATATTGAGGGAACAGGCACTTTTAAAGCTGAGGAAGGATCTGACCCTCACGTCGGCGAAATTGGAAAGCGGCATGAAGAGAGAGAAATGAAAATAGAAATAATATTTTATGCCCACATGCAGGATAAAATTGTAAAGGCAATGACGGAAGCTCATCCCTATGAAGAGGTGGCCTTTGATATTTTGCCATTAGCAAATTATCTTTCTGATGTAGGTAGTGGCCTCGTAGGAACCTTATCTAAAGCGATGGATGAAACTCAGCTATTACAAAAAATTACAGATTCTTTTAATCTTAAAGTAATAAAACACACTTCCTTTACCGGGAATAAGGTTAAAAAAGTTGCCATTTGCGGAGGTGCCGGAAGCTTTTTAATTCCATCAGCAATTGCTGCGCAGGCAGACGTTTACATTACATCAGATATAAAATATCATGAGTTTTTTGATGCAGATAATAAAATTCTGATTGCAGATGTAGGGCATTACGAGAGCGAACAATTTACTATAGACTTGTTGCATAATATTTTGAAGGAAAAATTTGCTAACTTTGCCGTCCTAAAAACGGACGTGAACACAAATCCTGTTCACTATTTTATCTGATTTAGCATAACACTTTAAATCATAAAATCATAAAAAATATATGGCTACAGTAAAAGATTTTTCGGTTGAAGAAAAATTATCATCAATTGTAAAGCTGCAAAAAATTGACAGTAAACTTGATAATCTCCAGGTATTAAAAGGAGAATTACCTATTGAAGTAAGTGATCTTGAAGATGAAATAGAAGGCTTACATGCCCGCCAGAACCGCATTGAAGAAGAAATAAACGGTATGCAGCAATTTATAGAGCAAAAGAAAACTATTATAAAAGACGCTCAGGAACTTGTAAAAAAGTATGAAAAGCAAAGTGATAATGTAAAAAATAACCGGGAGTTTGAAGCTATTAATAAAGAGATGGAAATGCAAACTCTGGATGTAAAGCTTGCAGAAAAGCATATTAAAGATGCTGCAGAAGATATAGCCGAAAAAGCAAGGCAACTGGAGGTAGCAAAAAAAGCAGTCGCTACTAAAGAAACAAATTTAAAAGGTAAAAAGGGAGAGCTTGAAAAAATTATTGCTGAAACTGATAAAGAGGAAAAACACTACAATAAGCTGGCAGGCGTTGCCAGAGAGCACATAGATGAAAGGTTGATGCTCAGCTATGACCGGATTCGTAAAAATTATCAAAATGGCTTAGCCGTTGTGCCTGTGGAAAGAGATTCATGTGGTGGATGCTTTAATGCCATCCCCCCTCAAAAACAAAGTGAAGTAAAACAGCGTAAAAAAATTATTGTTTGTGAAAATTGCGGTCGTATACTGGTTGACGATGACTTAAATAATTCGGTCGAAGTAAAATAATTTCTAAGGCAGCACAAGTTATTATCCGTTAGGCATAATCGCCTGGCGGATTTTTATTATGCTCAACTGCAGGGTATATGCTCTTATGAAATAGCTATAATGATTCTTCTGCATTTCTTTGTAATTTGCTTAAACATGCTGCATCAGCTTAACATACAGAACTACGCTATCATTGACAAGTTAGAAATAGCCTTTTCTGAAAAGCTGAATATAATTACCGGGGAAACCGGCGCAGGAAAAAGTATTGTAATGGGGGCGTTAAGCCTTGCATTAGGTGAAAGAGCTAACACTTCTGTTCTGCTAAATAAAGAGAAAAAATGTATTATAGAAGGGCTCTTTAAAACCCAGCAACAATCAATAAAAATTTTTTTAGAAGATAACGATCTTGATACTCAAGATGAGATTGTGATAAGGAGGGAAATTTTGCCTAACGGAAAATCAAGAGCTTTTATAAATGACACCCCTGTTAATCTTAATCTCCTGCAGCAATTATCTGCCCTGTTAGTTGATCTGCACCAGCAGTTTGATACATTAGAATTGAACAGTAATGATTTTCAGAGAGAGGTAATAGACACACTTGCAAACAATGTTGATGATCTGTATCAATATCAAATCAT
The DNA here is from genome assembly GCA_039922095.1 of Ginsengibacter sp. Classification (GTDB taxonomy): domain Bacteria; phylum Bacteroidota; class Bacteroidia; order Chitinophagales; family Chitinophagaceae; genus Ginsengibacter. Next base: position 3,049 of record JBDSAQ010000515.1, read on the forward strand.
TTACAAAAAATATATTACCGCCAAACAACAACTGGAAGAATTAAAGCAGCAACAGGCAGGTGCTAATAAAGAATTTGATTTTAATACGTTTTTATTTACTGAACTTGATGATGCCGGCTTTGCTGACAATGAACTGGAAAATTTAAATGAGGAGGTAAAGACTATAAGCAATGCAGAAAGTATAAAGGAAACTTTAACCAAAGTATTTTTTGAGCTGAATGAAAGTGAACAGCCTTTGGTGCAGAAACTTAAATCGTTAAATAATCAATTACAAAGCCTGCGAAATTTTCATAAGGATATCACTGTATTAATAGATCGCTTACACTCCACGCAAATTGAATTGCAGGATATTGCTGATGAAGTTAACCGGTTAAATAATACAGTATTTTACGACGCACAAAAAATAAATATCATTAATGAAAGGCTGGCATTGGGTTACAAGCTTCTAAAAAAACACGGTGTAACAACTACCGCAGAATTATTAATGGTGAAAAAAGATCTTGTAATGCAATTGGAGAAAGTAACGAATCTTACAGAAACTATCGCAGGCAAGGAAGAAGAGATAAGCCATTATTACGATAAGGTTAAAAAAATCGCTGCTAAAATTTCATTGAAAAGGCATGAGCAAATAAAGTCATTTGAAGATAAAGTGAATAAATTACTATACCAGGTAGGTATGCCCAATGCAAAAATAAAAGTGCAATTGCTGCAAGTGGGATTATTTAATCAATATGGGCAGGATGCTATTGAGTTTTTATTTGATGCAAATAAAAGCAACAGGTTTGAGCCATTGCGTAAAGTTGCCAGCGGTGGTGAGCTAAGCCGTTTAATGCTTAGCATTAAATCGCTGGTGGCCAGGAGTGTTGAGCTGCCTACTTTAATTTTTGATGAAATAGATACGGGTATAAGTGGCGAAGCAGCAAGGCAGGTTGGTATCATTATGCAGGATCTTTCCCGGGCTCACCAGGTTATTGCTATTACACATCAGCCACAGATTGCTGCAAAGGCTGATGCACATTATTTTGTATATAAAGAAATAAAAGAAGATCATATTGTTACTTCTATAAAACTACTTAGCGCCGATGAAAGAATCACTGCCATAGCTACAATGTTAAGCGGAGAAAGACCTACTGCTGCTGCATTTGAAAATGCCAGGGAAATGATAGGTAATTAATTTTAAAGGGTAAGTGGATGTAGAGTTCTATAGTTTATGTTATTGCTTTGTATACAATTTCTTATTGTTCTTTATAAAAATGAAATACCTTTTCTTTAAACTTTAAGAATACTATTTTTACTAAAATTATAATTGTTGTCCGACTAAAATGCTTCCAATTTAATCAAACGCTTACTGATAAAGCGTTCTACGCCCCCTCTCCTTCGCCCGCCCGTGCCGGTACGGACGGGGAGAGGGGGTTGGGGGTGAGGTCAATGCCAGCAAGGGTTTTACGAGTTTAGTCGGACAACAATATAAAATTATTTAATATCTATATCTTAAATCGTACATCATTCATCTTAAATTTTAAACATGTCCTATAACTTACTTAAAGGAAAAAAGGGAATCATATTTGGTGCGTTAGATGAAAAATCAATTGCCTGGAAAACAGCACTGGCATGTAATGCAGAAGGTGCAGAGATACTTCTTACTAATGCTCCTGTTGCAATGCGCATGGGTGAAATAAATAAGCTTGCTGAACAGATCAGCGCTCCTGTAATCCCCTGTGATGTAAGCAGCAATGAGGATATGCTTAACCTGCTCACCAAAACCAAAGAACATTTTAACGGGGGGGTAGATTTTATTTTACATTCCGTAGGCATGAGTGTTAATGTTAGAAAGGGGAAACACTATACTGAAATTGATTATGGCTTCAATCAAAAAACTTTAGATATTTCTGCAATGAGTTTACATCGCTTACTGGCAACTGCAATGAAGCTCGATATTATAAATGAATGGGGCAGTGTGGTAGCGCTTACCTACATAGCATCACAAAGGGTTTTTCCTGATTACAATGAAATGGCTGATGCAAAAGCCTTGCTTGAAAGTGTGGCGAGGAGCTTTGGATATCATTATGCGGTAAAAAAACATGTACGTGTTAATACAGTTTCGCAATCTCCAACAAAAACTACCGCGGGCAGCGGGGTTAAGGGATTTGATGGATTTATCAGTTATGCTGAAAAAATGAGTCCATTGGGAAACGCTACAGCAGAAGATTGCGCCAATTTTTGTGTTGCCATGTTCAGTGATCTCACCAAAATGGTTACTATGCAAAATCTTTTTCATGATGGAGGATTTTCTTTTACAGGAGTTACTGAAGGTGTTATAGGGCAGATGGAAAAATAGACCTGGAAATTATTTAAAAGTATCTATCCTATGCATAATAAAGGTCTAAAAAAACCGCGTTATAAAATCCGTTTCTTTTTAATTATTAGTTGCTTGTTAGGAAAGAATTAATCTCTCTGTTCTTTTTTTCAATCTATTTTAAAAGACTCATCTGAAGTTCTCTCTATTTAGATAACTTTCCTTCTTTTTTATAAAACGATTGGGTGAGGTAAAATCAACAACATGAAAATATTATGCATTGGTGAAGCTTTGATAGATATGATCTGCACTGATACCGGATCATCTCTTTCTGCAGGCGAACACTTTTTAAAAAAACCAGGTGGCGCACCAACAAATGTAGCAGCAGCAATTGCAGCTCTAGGAGGCGAGGTGTTGCTCGCTGCCAAAGTTGGTGCAGATCCTTTTGGCAAACAACTAATTGATGTAATGAAAGATTTTGGTGTATCGGCCAGGTGGATGTTAAAGGATAAAAAATATTTTACCACGTTTGCATTTGTATCATTGATGCCGGACGGAGAACGGGATTTTGTTTTTAATCGTGGCGCAGACGGGCAGTTAAGTGAGAGTGATATTGAAGAAATAGATCTTGATGAATGCTCTGTAGTTCATTTCGGCTCTGCCACTGCATTTTTGCCCGGTCCACTGCAACAAGCTTACAAAAGCCTGCTGGTAAAAGCTTTGAACAAAAATATTTTTATCAGCTTTGATCCTAATTACAGGCACTTATTATTTAAAAATGATACTGATGCATTCATAGAACAATCATGGCATTTTATTAAGCATTGCCATTTCTTTAAAGTAAGCGATGAGGAAGCAATGCTTATTACACAAAGCGATACTCTTATGAATGCAGCCGATATTTTAGCCGAAAAAAGCGAGGCAACTTTTGCCATTACCATAGGGGAAAAAGGGACAATGCTTGTTCATCAAAAAAATAAAATAACAGTACCGGGTATTATTGTAAAGTCTATAGATTCCACAGGCGCAGGCGATGCATTTGTTGGCGCTGTACTTTATCAGTTAAATAATTCCTCTTTGCAAGAGATAAACGCAATGGATGCAGAAGCTTGGAAAAAAATTATTTACAATGCAAATAAAGCCGGTGCCAGAACCTGTGAATACATGGGGGCTATGGAAGCTTTCAAACACTTAAGCAATAGGATTTTTGAGTAAAAAACAAAAAGTCATGACTAAAAAGAATGGGAAACAAATTAGGCAAGACATTATAAAATATCCTGTCTGTACAAATACGTGGACGAAAGCTTATATGAAATAGTAGTCAAAAAAATCTAACCTCGGTTCATATGCCCATGCCCGCAACCGGGCATTACAAAAGCATAGATTAATAATCCATAAGTGTACGTGAACGTATAACAGGTGTACGTTTCCGTACACCTTATTTTTGTTGTACATCCTAAATGTCTTATCTGCACAGCCTTTCAGGATTGGCATAACCGTTGGAGCAATTGCATGGTATTTCTAAAATGGCTTAAATATAAAAAGATGCTCAAAAATTATTTTAAAGTTGCCTTCCGCAATCT
>JBDSAQ010000516.1:0-4186 GCA_039922095.1 Ginsengibacter sp.
TGCTTTTATAGACCAACACGGTTATGATACAGCATTAAGTGATTTACAAAAGCATTATGATGAGAAGTTGCGGCAGAAACCTGCAATACAATGAGTGCCTTTTGGGACTGTTGGCTGAGGAATAAATATCAGCAGCAGAAGCCAGGCCATATAAGCTTCATTTAAATTTTACTTACCTGGATTTTATATGTTCATTCATTAAGGTGTAATAATATTAAAACAAGAAATGAATCTAACTTTATAATCATTTTAATTCCTAATTTCCAAAATGAATTTGATTAAAAGGCTGCTTTTTATTTTACTGCTTGCTTCTTTTTCTTTAAGCGCATACCCGCAACTCAATTCAGATAATTTAACACAGTTTACAGAAAACGATGGCTTACCAGGTTCACAGGTAAACAAGTTATTAGTTGACAGGTTTGGGTATATATGGGTTGGAACCATCAATGGTTTGGCCCGCTTCGATGGCTATGAATTCAGGAGATTTTACGCTAACCCGAATAACCCCGCTTCCATACATGGCCTGATTGTTTGGTCGCTTTTTGAAGATCACCACGGTCACATATGGGCAAGTAGCAGCCCCTCATTTCTTAACGAATATGATCCGGTATTAAAAAAATTCAGGCAACATGAGTATACACACCTTATAGATCATCCTGCCAATGTAGAACTTATTGTTGCGGCTATGGCTGAGGATAATAAGGGCAGGATTTATTTTGGTGTGGACACATATTTAAATGAAAAAATTTCTTCAGCGCTTTTATATAAAGATGAAAAAGATGATAAAATAAAACGATTTACTTCTCCGGATGGTGCTGCGATAGAAAACGTTATTAGTATGACCAAAGAAAAATCCGGCAATATTTGGTTTCTAAGCCGTTCGGGTTTATTCAGGATTGATACCGCAGGAAAGATCATGAAGATTGGCGTAATGGAGCAGGAGTTCAGGAAGAATAATGAGATGCCCTCTGATATCAAGATTGATAACCGGGGACATGTGTGGCTGATAACTTCGGGCTCCAGGTTATATGATTTTAATCCTGTCGCAGGCACCTATACAACATGGCTCCCTGATAAGCTTTCTACGGCTAAAGAAAATAGTTTCACGAGAAATGTAATTGCAACTGACAGCTCCAATAATATATGGATGACGACTAATGCAGGGCTTCAGTATTTCGACCGGGCGACAGGTAAATTTTCGGTGTTTAACAGCGGTATAAAAAAGCAGCTGGGGCACACGATGGCTAATCATCTTGTAGTGGATAGTTTTGGAACATTATGGGTCGGCTCATCTACAGATGGCTTACTTAAATATGATAATAAAGCACAGTTCAGGTCATATATTTATGATAAGGAAGATAAAAATTCAATCACATCGGGATGGGCCAATTTTTTATATGAAAGCAGTGATGGGAAGATATGGATCGGCACCAGCGGGTCTTCAGTCACTTCGGGAATAAATGCACTTGAAACCCGTACGGGGCTTCTCACACCAATTTCTTTTTCTCGTTTTTCGGGCCAGTTGAATGGTGTTTTCTCTATTTGGGAAAAGGCGCCTGGCGAATTATATATTGGCGGTTTTAAACGGTTGTTTTTATTCTCTGAAAAAAACTATAAGCTAACGCCTGTTTCATTAGTTGGTGCACCTGATACAATTGCAATTCTTTATTATTTTAAAGACAGCCGTAAAAACGAATGGCTATGCACGCTGACAGGTCTATTTAAAAAAGATAAAGATGCACTGGTATTTAAGAAGTATGATTTAAGTAAAATTGCCGGGAGCGATGCAAGCAGTAACCAGGTAACAAAGGCTTATGAAAGTAAAAGACATGGCCTGTGGCTGACAACCGATAACGGTTTGTTTCTATACAATTATAATAACGATAAAATAGAACGACATGCGTTTGATAAAAGCAAGGGAGATATTTTAGTAACACAGGATGTTAACTCCTTCTATGAAGACCCAGATGGCACAGCCTGGATAGGTACGTGGCAGGGAGGGCTTAGTAAGTATAATGTTGAAACAAGGAAAATTTTTACCTACACCCGTGATGATGGATTACCATCTATGAGCATTCAGAGTATTCTGCCTGACGAAAAAAATAATTCTTTATGGCTGGGTACATTTGAAGGGCTGAGTCGCTTTAATACAAAGACCCGGCAATTCAATAATTTCTCCATTGCAGATGGTATACAGGGCCAGTTATTTGCTGACGCATCTTCCTTAAAAACTTCTAAAGGCTTATTTGCGTTTGGCGGTTCTAACGGGATAACCATTTTTAACCCTGGTGAAATCAATAGAAATTCTTTACCGCCTAAAGTATTTCTTACCGAACTGAAAGTACTTAACCGTACAGTCGTGCCAGGTAATGGCTCTGTGCTGCAAAGACCTGTTTACGAAAGTGACCAGGTAACGCTGCCTCACAACAGTAATAATATTTCTATTGAATTTTCGGCGCTTCATTATTCCAATCCTTCAAAAAACAGGATAAGCTACAAGCTCGAAAATTATGATAACGAATGGCGGGATGCCGGCAACCAGCACGCAGTGTTTTATCAAAATCTTCCATCGGGTGAATATGTTTTTCGTATAAAAGCCGCTAACGATAAAGGCGTGTGGAACCAGCAGGGTGCTTCAATTAAAATTCTAATTAAACTGCCATGGTGGAGATCTACGCTTGCCTGGATAGTATATGGATTATTAATTGCAGGCATCGCATATTTTACTTACCGCTATTTTCACAATCGTTCGGTGAGGAAAGAAAGGGAAAGAAGCCGGGCAAGGGAATTGGAACATGCTAAAGAAATTGAAAAAGCTTATTACGAACTTGCAGAAACCCACGAAGCATTGAAGTCGACACAAACACAACTCATCCACTCAGAAAAGATGGCTTCGCTGGGTACACTTACTGCGGGCATTGCTCATGAGATACAAAATCCTTTAAATTTTATAAACAATTTTTCAGAAGTAAATAGCGAGTTAATTGATGAATTGCAAAACGAATTAAACACCGGTAACAAAGAAGCAGCTATCAGCATTTCAACCAATATTAAAGAGAACGAAATAAGAATAATAAATCATGGAAAGAGGGCCGATGCCATAGTCAAGGGAATGTTGCATCATTCAAGAAGCAGTTCATCAATTATGGAGCCGACAGATATAAATGCACTCGCAGATGAATATTTACGACTATCCTATCATGGTTTAAGAGCAAAAGATAAAACATTCAATGCCACAATTCAAACGGATTTTGATAATGACCTGGGGACTGTAAATATTATTCCGCAGGATATCGGAAGAGTATTACTTAACTTATATAACAACGCATTTTATGCTGTGATGGAAGAGAAAAAACGCTCCCATCCCCTAAAGGGGGGTGAAGAATACGAACCTATAGTTATTGTAAGCACAAAATTGCTTAAGCCCCCTTTAGGGGGTTTGGGGGTTTCTATTTCTGTAAAGGATAACGGCATTGGTATGCCCCAGGATGCGGTGGACAAAATCTTTCACCCGTTTTTCACTACAAAGCCAGCCGGGCAAGGTACAGGGTTAGGCTTAAGTTTGAGCTATGATATTGTAAAGGCACATGGTGGTGAAATAAAAGTAAAGACCGAAGAAGGTAAGGGTACTGAGTTCATAATTACATTGCCGGCATAACAGTTTAAATCAAACAGTAGGCTTTAAGCCGGATAAGGCAGGAAGGGGCCTACCGGTCAAAAGAGTATCCGAAAAATTGCTTGTAAGCATTTTGAATTTTGTTTAAATTTATTGCATGAGCGAAACAATAACTGCAGAAGCTGCTCAGGAACAAATAGAGCTTTTTGCCCAACGAAAATCTGCAAGGATAAATTCAATTGACCTGCTCAGGGGATTTATCATGATTGTTATGGCGCTCGATCATACACGTGATTTCTTTCACACAACTGCATGGACACAGGATCCTTTAGATCTTGCTACAACAACTCCTTTCTTATATTTCACAAGATGGATAACACATGTGTGTGCACCCAACTTTGTTTTTCTTGCCGGCGTTTCCATTTATTTTCAAAGCCTGAGAAAAACAAAAAAAGAATTGAGCGGATTTCTTTTGAAGAGAGGTGTTTGGCTGGTATTTGTAGAGATATTCATTGTGAATCTTGAATTTAGTTTTGATTTTCATTTCAGCTTCTTCGCTTTACAGGTTAT
>JBDSAQ010000517.1:0-3294 GCA_039922095.1 Ginsengibacter sp.
TTTACTGCAAATAATTTCCCTTGTGTTTTATAAACAGCGATTCGTTCTTTATCGACGCAAAACATTTTGGCCCTGTCTTCTTCAATATCATTTACATCACAAACCATTACAAAACCTTCAGTTGGAAGATCAAATTTTATGTTATCTTTTTTAACTTCTCTATATCCTGTAATAACGTGCAATACTATAAGTGTAGTTGAACCGAGTAAAAGGATGATAATAAATACGGGGTTGGTTTCATATTGTATCACTCCCAGCATTACATGCATCACTATAAGAAAGTAAGCCACGTAAACCCCCATGTGCAGCGTCTTCCATACTTTAGGCGAAAGATTATGCAGCCAGAAATCATGGCTGGTAATAGCCATTAAAAAGAAAATAATCAGGGCTAAAAAGCCTAACGCCTGGAAAGGAAAACCGGCGAGCGAATCAAATCTTGTATTAGAAGTAAATAAGGAAACAATAGGGTTTACGTTTCCTAAAGAATGAAAATGAATGATACCAAACACACCATGGGCGGCAGCAATAAAAAACATGGTAACACCCAGATGACGGCGGTTATATAACAAGGGAAGAAATTTTTTATTAAGTCTTGTAAGTGGCCCAATGCTCATAATAACATGCAACAATAAAAGTGCTAATGTAGAGGTAGAACGAACAAGCAATGTTTCGAAAGTAACCTGCGGATTAAATACGAGTAAGAGTGAAATAAACAGGCTTAAATATGTTATACAGAACCCAAAAATGATCCAGTCATATATTTTCTTTTGACGGTTCCAGCCCACAGCCTGGTAAGATGCACTCATGGTTTAAAAATTTATAGAATCAATTATTTTCTGGTGGATAAAATCATACAATATGAAATGATAATTTTTAGTTGAATCATTCTTCAAATCAAAATGATACGTTCCTCTTGCTTCGATTCTGCCTATAAGTTCTGCATTGGCAATATCATTTTTCCCGGGAGCGGTTTTGTAGATAACTGCAGTAGGAAAGGTCAATACTGTTTTGTTGATCCATTCCAATTGACCTGGAGTTTGAGAATTACCACGCAGGATAATTGTATAATTTTCTTTCTCGATAGTTTTAATAAGTAGCGGTAAAGCAGCAGATGGTGATGGTTGCAATACGGCATTCTTATGTTGCTTTGGTATTGCTAAAGTAGCAGCAATAATTCCCAATGGAATCAATGCCAGCATCACAGACCAGATTTGAAAATGTCTTTTTCGTAGTTGCTTAATCATACCCCTATCCCCTAAAGGGGTATTTAATTATTAAATAATTTATGTGTCTCATTTTTTTAAGTTATTTATAGTAAAATTCTTAAGCCTCCCCTTTAGGGGAGGTTTGGTGGGGTTTTTACACCCATCCATTTTTTTAACAACACCGGCCATAAAACGATTGTGGCCGGCATAATAATAAGCCTGAAACCCCACGTAGCACCGTGTGCACCCTCATCTATTTTGTTAGCACCTTTAACTACAAAAGGGATGGCGAATACAAACCCACAAGCCAGATAGATTGCTATAATTGTGAGAATGATATTCAAAATTGTTACAGCCATTGTATCAGTTTTCGATTTTTAAGATACTGTTGAAACCGGCAAAGCCATCCGGCTCACGGTATGGATTTTCAACATCTTCTATCCATATCTTTTCATCAACAAAAAATTTATATTGGTAACAACCACGGGCTAACATGGGAATTTCGATTTTCCATAAGCCATCCAAACATGGCTCCATCAGTAACACATCCTGGGCCCAGTGATTAAAACTTCCGGCAAGAGATACCTGGGATGCACAGTCACTCTGTACCAAAAAATCAATGGTGTTTTTTTGAATATTGAGATTAGGTGAAGATCCCGGCTTTGCGATGCTTTCTCTTTTTAGAACTTTTAACAATGCTTTACGCGGCTGTATAGCGCCGAAACCCTGGCGTTCGGCAGCAACATGTTCAATACGTTGTGCGGTAGAAAAAAGAATCGTTCTTACCTGCGCTGGTGTTAGTGAAGGATTTATTTCCAATAACTGGGCGATCACAGAACTTACTATTGGCGCAGCAAATGAGGTACCATCCACATGCATATAATCAGGCGAAATATATTTACACGTTTGAATTCTTTTGATAATAATTTCTCTTAAATGAGAAGCATCATCTATGCTTAACACACCATCATCCAATTCTGTTTTTGCAAATAATTTATGCAATTCGTTCCTGAGATTTTTATCTTGCTGTTTCAGCAGATAATGCAACGCTTTGGATTCTTCCTGCTGCTTTGTTCCCGGTAATATTGGTGCCCCAATCCAGATAGCATGTGCCACCAGCTCGGGTTTCATTAAACCATCCTGGGTTATTCCGTAAGTTGAATGATATAATTTTGTTGCAGGTTCTTCAAGGTTATTTTCATCATCTATACCGCCAACTGCAATAACACCTAATGAATTTGCCGGTGGTTTTATCACACCGTTTTCATCATTGCCTGCAGCGGCTACTATTATAATTCCGTTATCAATCAATAGTTCGGCAAGTTTGTCTACCTCACTCTTTTTGTATGATGCGTTTACATCATCGCTAAGACTCATGTTTACAATGCGAATGTTATAGGTTGTATGATTTTCTAAAACCCATTCTAACGCTTTACAAATATTTCCGGTAGTTATCCGGCCCTCCTCATTTTGCACTTTCAATAATATAAGTTCAGCATCGCTGGCAATTCCTTTGTATAGCCCGTTGCTTAAATATCCATCACCTGCGCATACAACACTGGTCATGGTGCCATGCCATTTGCTGACCTCACCCAAACCCTCTCCAAAGGAGAGGGCTTTAGAACCGGTTTCCCCGCAATTAACGTCTATGTATTCTTTTATTCTTTTTTGATTTGCAACCAGGTCAGGATGTGGATAAAAGCCACTGTCAATAAAACAGATGGTTACGCCTTTACCGGTGTAACGTGGATCGGCGTTGAGACGCAGGCCGGTTGGTATCACAATAAAATCATCCATTGTTTTAATAGAGAAATGCGGCCCGATGGAGGGAAGTATCCGTTGCTCCATTACTATCTCTGCATTAAAGAAATCCACACAACGTGAGCAGGCGCCATCATTCACCGTCCATTCCGGAAACTCATGCTTAATTTTTTCAATTACACTGCGCTCACTATCGTGATGAAAACGATACACCAGTTTATCAACTATATCCTTACAAAGGGGGCATATAACGTTAGCGCTCACCATTCTGTTATGATAGATTGTTTAGTGCAAATAAAATGTAAAATGGATTTTGAGTTTGTCGGGT
>JBDSAQ010000518.1:0-3947 GCA_039922095.1 Ginsengibacter sp.
GTAAATAAAGATGTTCGCAAACAAGCTGTAGAGCATAACATTGAAGTTATAAAATACGGAGAAGATCTCGGATCCAAATCATTAACAGTTTGGCTGGCGGATGGATCGTGTTTTCCCGGGCAATTAAATTTGAGAAGCGCCTTTAAAAATACACTTGAAAGTTTAGAGCTTGTATACGAGAAGCTTCCTTCAAACTGGAAAATGTATGTAGAGTACAAAGCCTATGAGCCAAACTTTTATTCAACAACAGTTGCTGATTGGGGACAGTCACTTTTATATGCCACTAAACTGGGCAAAAAAGCTTTTACTCTCGTTGATCTTGGCCATCATTTACCCAATGCAAATATTGAACAGATAGTTTCATTGTTGCTAATGGAAGAAAAATTAGGCGGCTTTCATTTTAATGATTCTAAATATGGTGATGATGATCTTACAGTTGGCAGTATAAAACCCTATCAATTGTTCCTGATATTTAATGAGCTTGTGGAAGGAATGGATGCAAGAGGAATGAATCATGCAAATGACCTTAGCTGGATGATTGATGCCTCACACAATGTAAAAGACCCCCTGGAAGACCTGTTGCAAAGTGTTGAGGCAATTATGATAGCTTACGCACAGGCATTGATTGTTGACCGCAAAGCATTGGAGGAAGCGCAGCAAAATAATGATGCAGTTAATGCACAGGATATTTTACAAGCAGCTTTTCGTACTGATGTAAGGCCTCTTGTTGCTGAAGCAGGATTGCGAGCAGGCGCAGCATTAAAGCCATTGCAATTATTTCGTCAACTTAAGGTAAGAGAAACATTAATAAAAGAAAGGGGTTTAAAAACAGTTGCAACAGGGCTGTAATAATAGTAAATAACATGCCAGCCGAAAATGTAATTGCCATTTTTGATATAGGTAAAACCAATAAGAAATTATTTCTGCTCAACACTGATTATAAAATAATCTTTGAAATCTCTGCCCGCCTTACAGAAACTCTTGATGAAGACGGAGATTCTTGCGAAGATATTAAAAGCCTGCGTAGCTGGGTTTTCAACTCACTAAAAGAAGCATCATTATTAAAGCAATATAAAATAGTGGCGATAAACTTTTCCACCTATGGCGCCAGCCTTGTTTATCTTGATGAGACCGGAAACCCTGTTGCACCTTTGTATAATTATCTGAAAGAATATCCTGCTGAGCTTAAACAAAAATTTTATTCAACTTATGGCGGAGAGGAGGAATTTTCTTATCGCACTGCATCACCGGTATTGGGAAGTCTTAATTCGGGCATGCAGCTATACCGGATAAAATATGATAAGCCGGAATTATTTGCTCGTATAAAATATGCTCTTCATCTTCCCCAATATCTTAATCATTTGTTTACCGGCAAAATACTGTCCGATATTACAAGTGTTGGTTGCCATACCAATCTCTGGGATTTTCAAAATAATGAATATCATTATTGGGTAAAGGAGGAAGATGTTTTAGAGAGGCTGGCGCCCTTGTACCCATGTGATGAGGTAACAAAAACATCTTTGCATGGTAACAATTACATAGTTGGTTCAGGTTTGCACGATAGTTCAGCGGCGCTGATACCTTATCTTTTAAATTTCCAACAACCTTTTGTTTTGATTTCAACCGGCACATGGTGTATCTCATTAAACCCTTTTAATAATACCCCGTTAACTAAAAATGAACTGGCTAATGATTGCCTTTGTTATATTACTTACGAGGGTATGCCGGTAAAAGCATCACGTTTATTTGCAGGTCATGAACATGAGCAACAGGCAGATCGTATTTCCCATTACTTTAACCAAAGTGTAATTAAGTACCAGTTAATGAAGTTTGATCCACAGATCATTTTCAAATTGCAAACAAAGGATAAGCTTTACACTAATAATGAAACTGGCGGCAGAATATTAAAGCGATCTCTTTTTGAGCAACGTGATATGCATTCATTTGCATCAGATGAAGAAGCTTATCATCAATTAATATTAGATATTGTTACTCTCCAGTATACTTCCACACAACTTGTATTGAGGGGCACAAAAGTCACCCGGATATTTGTGGATGGTGGCTTTAGTAAAAATGTTATTTATATGAATTTGCTGGCTTCTTTTTTTCCCGCCTATGAAGTATATGCTGCATCAGTTGCCCAGGCTACAGCAGTTGGCGCCGCACTTTGCATACATAAATATTGGAACAAAAATGCTTTACCCAACGATATCATCGAACTGAAATATTATTCCTGTAACCCAATTAAGAATGAAGACTGATAGGTCATTTTTTTTGATCTTAGCTTTTAGACATACCATTTAAGAATGACGGAAATAAAAAAGGTGGAATAATTGCTTCCACCTTTTTTAATATATCAATGTTGGCTTTATTTAATAAAGCTTCGCTGCATTCTTATATCATCTATCTTAACCACCAACTTATACATGCCTGCCGATAATTTATTTACTGAGATAGAATTATTAGCCATAGTATGAGCAGTGCTTTGAAACATAATTCTACCATTATAATCCACCACTGAAACCAGTACTTTTTTGTTAGTTGATACTCCCGTAATTACAAACTGTAACTGGCCATTTTGTACCGGATTTGATAACAACATTAACTCTGCTTTTGATTGCAGATAATTAATGCGTATCACAGATGAATAATTAAATTTACCATCCTTGTCTATCATTTTCAATCTGTAATATACATATGTACCTGAACCTGTTAAAGGCACATCAACAGTAGCGTATTTATTAGTAAAACCATTATTTAAAGCAGCAACTGATTTTTTGGTTACCCATTGAGAGGTTATTAAATCCTGCTGTTGAATTTCATAATGGCTTAAATTAGTTTCATCCGCGGATTCCCAAATCAGTGCGATTTTATCACGGTCCTTATACGCATTAAAAATTTTAAGTTTCAGGGGTAACACAAGATCACCAAGCTGTGCCCGTATTTCACCTGCCGGATAAGTAACCGTATGAATATTAAGGTAACTTAAACCATTAATCATCGAGTCAGCAAAAGTGCTTCTTACTGTTCCTGTACCTGTTACTGTGCCTGATGTAGTTCCTGCAAAAGACAGCGGCACTATTACTGGTCCATTGGATCCCGCTGCACCTTTATGAATATGGGTGTTATTGATGTTACTGGTTAAACCTGAAAAACTGCCTGTTACATATACCTTAAGTGATAACCTGTCAAGCAAAGCCTTTACCGTTCCTGTTCCGGAGGATTCCACAGCCGGAGTGGCAACTGATTGACTGGCTTGCATTAAGCCAGTGAGATATTGAGGCTCACCCATTAGCAACAATTGCCCTCTTATCTCCCCTGCTGCATATGTTCCCGTACTATGTACATTTACATACATCATACCGTTTAACAGATCAACTTCCTGTGGGTCTGTAAGTGTGACTGTATCAGTGAGGGTTCCGGTAGTTCCACCAGAATTGGTTAAGAAAAACAGTGGTGGTGCATCCACTCCAGGTACTGCAGGGCCATGAATATGAGCGTCGGTAATGGTAGCATTTAAGTTTTGATAATCGCCAACTAATTCAAGAATATTGGTTAAGGAATTGTATTTTACTATTACTGTACCTTTTGCAGGTGATAAATTGGGAGAAGATTCCTGGGTTCCTTCCAATGCATTGGCAAAAAACCACATTTGGTTTAATTGAGTTAATTGTCCCCTTATCTCACCTGCCGGAGATGTGCTGGTATGAATATTTACATAAGTATTTCCATTTAGTATATCGGTTTCATCACCCACGGAGATAACACGTGCAGTATCAATTGTACCTGTACTTGTAGTTGTAAAAATCAATGGAACAATTACTGGACCTGAAACATGCGGAGCACCCCTGTGAATATGTGCATTGCTTGCTGTGGTTGTAAGGCCTGAGTAACTGCCGGTTAAATATAACATATGAGTGGCTTTATCAATCAGAGCATACACCATT
>JBDSAQ010000519.1:0-11727 GCA_039922095.1 Ginsengibacter sp.
GGTTATGATAATAAAAAAAATATTTCAGCAGATACCAGTATAGAGCTGGAAGGAGGAGAAATAGGATCAGGAAATAGTATTACGGCCGTATTTGAATTACTGCCTAACTATGATGATATTACCACCAACCCATCAAAGAAAGATATAGCCACTATAATCCTCAATTATCGCAAACGTGATGAAATTTTAAAAGAAAATTTTACCTATACCTGCCCACAAAATTTTAAAGAATTAAAAGACATACCCGGTGAGTTAAGATTTGCCACAGCCGTAACTATGTTTGGATTAATCCTGCGGCAATCAAAATATTTAGGTGAGGCGAAACTTTCTGATGTGGGGCTAATAGCAGGCAGGGCTATTAATCCCCAGGATTATCTGCAGAATGAATTTTTAAGTCTTGTTGAAAAAGCAAAAAAAATATATACCAAAAAGAAAAAAAGAAAAAGCAGAAGAAAGTAATAATGCAATTACACCTAATTGAAGGTTTCTCTTATTTTCTCCCAAAAAGATTTATCGCTTTTGTCAGGCTTAGGCTGGAAGTTGTGGCTGCTCTGCATTTTTTCTAAAGTATTTTTTTCTTCAGGCGTTATGTGTTGCGGGGTCCATACATTTACCTGTATAAGCTGATCTCCCTTTTCATGACTGTTTATACCTGGGAAACCTTTTCCTTTTAATCTGAAAATTTTACCACTTTGCGTACCTGGTGGAATCTTTATTTTGGCTCTTCCCTCTATGGTTGGAACTTCTGCCTGCATACCAAATACTGCATCAGGAAAAGAGATAAAAAGATCAAAGGCAACATTTAAACCGTCTCTATGCAGTTGGGGGTGGGCTTCTTCTTCAATTAAAATTATAAGGTCCCCGGAACCACCACCACGTTCCCCTACATTTCCTTTGCTGCTCATACTTAATTGCATACCTTCCTGAACGCCTGGAGGTATATCCAGGAAAATAGTTTCTTCGCCATACACTCTACCCTCACCTTTGCATGGGGTACATTTATTTATAATGGTTGTTCCCTCGCCATTACAATCAGGACAAGTGGTTACAGTTTGCATTTGTCCTAAAAAAGTATTTTGTACTCTTCTCACCTGGCCGTTTCCCCCACATGTTTTACAGGTTTGAGAGCTGTTCTTATCCTTGGCACCCGATCCTCCACAGGTATTGCAGGCCACATATTTTTTTACTTTGATAGTTTTTGTGGCACCATTAGCAATCTCTTCATAGTTAACTTTAATTTTTACGCGAAGGTTAGTGCCCCTTACACCTTTGGTTCTACGCTGATTCCTGCCGCCACCGCCGCCAAAAAAATTGCCAAATACATCTTCACCAAAAATATCACCAAACTGGCTGAAGATGTCATCCATATTCATGCCGTGGGATCCGCCACCACCACCCCTTCCGGGGCTAAACGCACTGTGCCCGAATCTGTCATACTGTGCTCTTTTATCTGCATCACTTAAAATTTCATAAGCTTCGGCAGCTTCCTTAAATTTTTCCTCAGAAGCTTTATCCCCCGGATTTCGATCGGGATGAAATTGCATTGCCACTTTACGATAAGCCTTTTTAATTTCATCCGCGGAGGCATTTTTGGTAACACCTAATATTTCATAAAAATCTCTTTTTGACGACATCAGCTTTTTAAAATTTTTTATATCACCACCTACCTGCGCAATACTTTTTTTTATTAATAAATCCTTTAGATAAATCCTTTTACGTGTAGTTATTTAGCCAATACAACTTTTGCAAATCTTATAAGTTTATCATTTAAATAATAACCTTTTATTACTTCATCTATCACTTTTCCTTTCAAAGATTTTTCCGCCACTTCCATTTCTGTTATGGCCTCATGTTTTTCTACATCAAAATCAGTATTAACGCTTTCCATGGCCTTAAGGCCTTTTGATTGCAAGGTATTTCTAAGTTTATTAAAAACGAGTTGAACACCTTCCTTGATCTGGTCAATATCATTAGAGATGGTAATTTGCTTTTCAGCTCTGTCGCAGTCATCCAATACTTCCAGTAATGATACTATAATTTCTTTTCCAGCCGTTTGCATCAACTCAATTCTTTCTTTCGCATTTCTTCTTTTATAATTTTCAAAATCTGCTACCAGTCTTAAATACTTATCTTTTGATTGCTCCAGCTCATTTTTTAAGTTTTCTTCAGTATCCACCGGAGCTATTACCGATTTAGTTTCTTCAGAATTAGTTACTTCAGGATTTGTATTATCAGGGGCTTCATTTACTATATTCCCATCCTGCAGGCTGTCTTCATTTTTGTTATTGACAACATCATTGATAGCTGTATTATTTTTTTTTTCCATAAATCAAAAAAATTGAGTGCAAAAGTACGTTAGTCAAACATTTTGCCAATAAAAGATATTAGACAAAATGACACTAAAAGATATAAGCTAAATAAAGACGGGAATAAGTTATTTAATAACCTGGAACTTACCGGATTCAATGATCTTACCAGATTTATCTCTAAGTTGATAAATATATACGCCGCGGTAAAAATCTGTTAGAGGGATATTCATTATTTGTGTAACAGATTTTAAATCAAGAATTTTTTTACCAATAAAATTATATAACTGAAAGGAAAAAGATTTATTGTAATCCTTTTGAAATTCGAAATTTATAACACTAACTGCAGGGTTGGGATAAAACTTCATAAATTTTACCGAAGGGTCTGAATTAATAGAAATCCGGTTTTGAGCATAGCTGCTTAAACTGATTACCACCATAAGAATAAATATGTAAAAATATTTTTTCAATACACAAATTTATAGTTAATGTGTTAAAATAACAACACATGAACTGATTATTAGGTTTTTGTAAAAAACAGGAAGCAAGGATGGATAAATTTGAAGACAAACTATTGTAAGTAATGAAATACTGAGAGAAGTAAATAATTTAAGAGTTTAGGTATGGTAACTCCAAGATTATATATATATCTGAAAAAGTTCCGCTTACCAAACTTCATAGGCAAGTGCCTGTTTATTTTTGCGGAGCTTTTTATTTTTCTTTAATAAAAATATGCAGGCAATACATGCCAACGCAGCCCCGGTCAAAACTTTTATAGCCAGGCCTGTTGCATTAATATTATTGGAGGGGGTATATACTACACCGGTAGCATTAGTTACAGCAGAGTCATTTATATACCGTCCCCTGGAAGGCACAGCCGATTTATAAAAATGTTCAGATAAGGTGTGGAGTGAAGTACGTAAAGCCTCTCCATGCATTGGCTTTCCATGACCAGCAGCCGCAATTTCTGGTTCTAACATCATTAATTTTTTAACCGACTCCTTTGCTAATATCCAGTCATAAGTAAAATATTTAGGGGGGCCTGATATTTTTTTATATTGAACAATTGTTGATAATACCGATTCCGCCTTAGTAGTTACAAATGCATCCCCGGCGATTAAAACGTTGTCACTTTCCCGGTATAAACTCACATGACCTGGAGCATGACCGGGGGTGTGGATATATTTCCATTCAGGCAAACCTGGCACCCTTCCGCTGTCTGGTAAAATATGCACACGATTACTGATGTTTATAGGTTTATATGGATATAGACATGCCATTAATGACATAAGTCCACCACCAACAGTAGGGTCAGGTGGAGGGTAAGGTGATCTTCCGGTGAGATATGGTATTTCAAGGTAGTGCACAAAAACAGGGACGCTCCATTCTTCTGCCAGTTTTTGTAAAGCGCCAACATGATCAAAATGGCCATGTGTAAGAACTATAGAAGAGGGTTTACTTTGTTCACCAAATAGCTGCCGTGCCGTTTTCTTAATTTTTGCACCCGACCATTTTAAACCTGCATCAACCAAAACCCAATTACCATCAAACGGATTTAGTATCATATACATATTTACAAACACATCTTTTATACCCCAAACCCCCGGAGCAACTGAAAAAAAATTTGTATAAGATTTTTTTCGGTAGTTGAGTTTTGCAACCATACTAAAAATTTATGAAGATTTAATAACGATAAACTCTTTGATAATCCACACATAAAACCATGCCATAACACAACGAATTTATCATTGCCCATTACCTGAAAGTGAATGGCTGTTTTCTTTTATAACTGAAAGAGAATTATTGGGAATTACTTTAGAAAAAGATTTTATAAAATCAAAACAAGTTGACCTTGTAGTGTTAGAGCATTAGGAAATTTTTTATACCATTAAAAAAAATTCTCTCATTTTTATAAGCTGAAATAAAAAAGGCTACTCGTTTAGATAACCTTGGTATTTAGAATTTACTTTTTTGTTTACTTCTTTTTATTTCACTTCTTCTTTTTGAGTTAATGCTTCAACTGCTTTTACAAGTGTTTCAATTTTCTCATTCATTATTTTAATTTGTTCGGCCTGGCTGTTTATAATCTCCTGCTGTTCCTGAACTGATTTTACCAATGGCATAATGAACTGGCTGTAGGCAAGGCTGTAATGGTCTTTATCATTTGCGGGTGCATGTATACCATCAAAACTGTAACCCAATTCCCTTACTATCTTTTCTACATCCTGCGCAAGAAAACCGGTGTGCAATTGTTTTTCTTTGTATGATGCTGGTTTTAGAATGCTGTTATTTATAATACCTGTTTTAGTATATTCAGTTAATTTTTCTTCATCAAAATAATAGGTAACAGGTGTAAGCAATTTAATAAAATCAAGCCCGGGCACATTGTTCTGTATATTGTATTTAAACCTTGCGTCAGAGGGAAAAGAGTAAGCAACCTTCCCTTCAATAACTGTAACTGCATTATTACCAATGCGTACCTTATTGCTGGTGTTTACAATTGCTCCATTACCGAGAGCGGTTGAATTTGATAAATTACCAGAACTAACATCTGCCCCAAATCCCAAAGCGGTGTTGCCACTTCCTGTTGTATTGGAATAAAGTGCATAAGAACCATTTGCAGTATTGTATCCTCCTTCTATATTTGAATAAAGTGCATTATAACCATTAGCAGTGTTTTGGGGCCCTGTTGTATTTGAATGAAGTGCATCAACACCACTAGCTATGTTGCCGCTTCCTGATTCATTTGAATAAAGTGCACCAACACCATTAGCCGTGTTTTGCTCTCCTGTTTGATTTGTATAAAGAGCAGCAGAACCATTAGCAGTATTCTCACTTCCGGTTCCATTGTAACCAAGTGCACCACTACCATTAGCAGTGTTGTCCCTTCCTTCTGTGTTGGAAGAAAGTGCACTAAAGCCATTTGCAGTATTGTTAACTCCAGTTGTATTGGAATACAATGCGCTAATACCGATAGCCGTGTTTGAGCTGCCTTCGTTATTTGAATAGAGCGCTTTGGAGCCAACTGCTGTATTGAAGATGCCTGTAGTATTATTATATAAGGCAGAATCACCGATTGCAATAAGGTTGGATTCGGTAGTGTTTGAAAACAAAGCCTTAGTACCCAAACCAATATTGCTGTGTCCTGTAGTATTTAAACCGCTCTGGTAGCCCCAGAAAACATTGCCATTATTAGCAAGTGTTCCGATATACCCTGCTCTTATGTTATTTACTTTAAACTGTAAAGGCTTGTTATCAGTAGTGCCTAAAAAATTTACGGAAGCGTTAGTACCTGCATTGCCTGTTAGCAACCATCCTGCACCCGAGCCGGTGCTGGTTTGCCAGGTGGCAATGCCCGCTGCATCGCTGGTTAAAATTTTTCCTGCACCGGCATTGGGAGTTATTTGCAGCCCATCTGTTTTTACAATATCAGCACGCATATTCCCTTTTATGTCCAAAGCTTCCTTGGGATCAATGTTCTTAATTCCTATATTTCCGTTTGCATTTATTTTAAGGGCCGGTTCATCACCACTGCCCACAATATTTAAAATATCAACCAGGGGATCGTTCGATTTAACGGAAAGCCGTGCCTTGGGGGTTATGGAACTGCCTATTGTTATGTTGCCGGTCCCGTACAACTTCATCACATTGGTATTGTCCCTGTTTATTCCAAATTCATAATCTTTTAGATCAGAGCCTACTTTAAAATCCATACCCCAAATTTTATTGTTATACGCCGGTAAAAGACTTCTGAAACGCAACTGGCCAGCAAGATTTTGAAATGAATCGGCAAGCATAAAAGTGGGCTGCTGTATCCTGTTCTTTATCTCCAGTTTTGCCTGGGGATTCAGTGTGCCAATACCTATGTTTTGTGCGTAAGAAGATGCAAAAATTAAATTTGCAATAATTGAGAGTAGAAGGAGCTTTTTCATTTGTGTAAGTTTTTGATTTATTAACCGGGTTAAAAATATATATGAAAACTGAAGAATAAAATACGTGGAGAACAAACCTTCTAATCAACCCAAATTTTGCAGTAGCCTTATCCTGTAAGACTCAATGGCAGTTTTGAGTTTTCAATAAAGGAGAAAAGGCTGTCGTACCATTGCCTTCGTTTAAGGGGTACAGACATTTTAAGCACATTGCTTTCTATCCATGAGCCTACTGCAAAGCAGTTAAATCTTAAGGTAGCAAGTGTAGGCTGGGGTTGCTTTTGAAGCGTTAACAGCCGAAACAAACTCATTAGATTATAGGCTACCATTACAAAACGCATCGCCGTTTCTGTAGCACAAAAATCATCCATGCAAAATCCCTGAACCCCGAAATCTTCTTTTAATTCTTTTATCCTGTTTTCGGCATCGCCTCTGCGCTTATACTGTTCCCAAATTTCTATGGCCGGCAATTGCTGATTGCTCACAAAAGCATGGTAGCGGGTTTTGTATACTTTATCGGTGTCAATATCTTCCAGTTTGAAAAGGCTCGTCAATCTTTTACCTGTTGTTTTTCTGCGCACCTCTTCCTGCTGCTTAATGAGGATGATCCTTCTGGGTTTACTCCAGCCGCCTTGTTTAAATTCCATTTCTGTAATCCATATCCCCATACCCAAAGGGTGCCACTTTGTAATATCATAAATAGCACTTTGCAGGTTAGCATAGAGTTTACACGACATCACATAAGCCGCCGCCTTGGTTCGTGTCCCACGAACCATAATATAGGCACGGAAACTTGCGCCAACAGCGGGGCTTTTTAATGCGGGTCTTTCGACTATTACTCTTAATGTTGACCGAAGTTTCTATTTACGGAACTTTTATTCTTGCCGCTCATCTTTGATTAATGTTTTAAGTTTTTCAGCAAGTTCCGGAGTTACAGAAACACCGTGTACTTCCAAAGCATGTTGGGCTGCTTCATTCAATACTTCGTTGTCGCTATTTCCACGAATAATACCTTCGCAGTCGAAGCCGGCGTCCCGGCAGTGTAATGTTTTCATGATTTGTAGATAGTTTAATATGATAAAATTTGTTACTTGATTACTTAATAGGTAAACATCCTGTCGCTCTCAATTGATAAACGAACCAGTACGTTTGGCGACGCAAACTCAGCGGGTTTGCCCTTTATGTCTGTTTCTGTTATCCCCCTTGCTTTGCTGGAATTACCTGACAAATAAAATTTGCCGCCCCCTTTCACAATAGACTCGTAATGCTCACGAAGCTTTCCCGTACCCATACCCGTTAATGTGTTCAGAACAGAATCCTGTAATAATTTTACCCCATCACCTGCTAAGAAAAGCGTTACTGTATTCCCATCTTCAAGGGCTGTTTTGGCTACTAAAAACCCGAGTGCCGCCCGTGTTGGATTTTCGGGGCCCTGGGTAATATGTACCAGGATATTTAGCTTCTTTGAAGTAGCCTGGTCAGCCTGTGCCAGGCTACCGAAATGAAACACAATTAAAAATAAGGTTGCAAAACATAAAATCTTCGTGTTCATAATTTTTAGATATTAAAGGAGTGAAAACAAAGCTGAATTGGACAATAATGTCATAAATTTTATACAGTAAAGATTGAGAATTACAAAGTCTAGGGCAATTACATCTTTGTGTAATAGGCTATGAGGTAGTAAATGAATAAGGGATTTGCTAAAGATCTACAATCTTTAATTTCAGGGCCTTTACTACGGCCTCGGTACCGCAGCTTACATGCAGCTTATCGTAAATATGCTGGCAATGTTTTCGTACGGTGTTAATGGAGATGGAAAGCTCCGCAGCAATTTGCTTGTAGGAATAGCCTTTTGCCAGGTGGTTGAGAATATCTACTTCCCTTATACTGATATTGAACAGCGGGGCCGTTTTATTTTTTTGGGAGAATACCCCCATCACTTTACGTGCAATACCGGGGCTCATTGGTGCTCCGCCTTCCAGTACTTCGTGCAGGTATTCTATAAATTTTTCGGGTGATGTTTTTTTGAGCAGGTACCCATTAGCCCCGGCACAAAGGGCATCAAATAATTTGACATCATCTTCAAAAACGGTGTGCATTACCACCAGGATTTCCGGGTTTATCTCTTTTATCAGCGCTACGCCTTCTGTACCTGTCAGGCCCGGCATATCTATATCCATGATGACGAGTTGTGGTGCTAATGTGCTCATCTGTTGCTCCACCTTATTACAATCGGCAAAGGAACCAATAGTATTAAATTGATCACTTGTTTGTAAAAGCAGTTGGATCGAATGCCTCAGCATTTCGTTGTCCTCGTATATTACAACGGATGCACCCATATACCTGCGAATGTAAAATGTTTATAAGCTGCAAGAGATTACACTTTTGTGTAATAGCCTGCGATGTTACTAACTCCGGTAGTTGATTATTTTTTTTACAACTGCACTTTACAAACGATTATTGTTCCTTTACCTTTTGTTGATGCCAGTTCAAAGATACCCTTGTGCCTTTCAATCCTGTATCGCATATTTCCAATACCATTGCGCAGGCTGGTTTTTAAAATGTCCGTGTCAAACCCAATGCCATCATCTGCCACTGTCATGATTAAATGGTGGTTTTTCAGGCGAATAGTTACGTTTATGGTTACACATCCGGAATATTTCAAAACATTGTTCACGGCTTCTTTGCAAACCATATAAATATCCCTGCGCAGTTCCATCGGTAAATTCAGCGAAGCGCCAGGGTCATCTATTTCAATGATGCAATTAACGCCTTTCGCTTCTGTCAGTTCGGTTACATATTTCCTTATTCGGGCAAAGGTATCTTCAGCAGGATCGTTTGCCGGGTTTACACTCCATACAATATCATCTATACTTTCACCTGCCTGCTGCACCGAATTTTTTATTTGTTGTATGATAGGAGCCGCCTCATTGTTATCCCCTGCTTTTATTAAGGCCACAGCACTCAGCATATTTACGCTGCTAAGGGTGGCGCCTATCTCATCGTGCAGATCACCTGCAATATCATTGCGAATGTTCAGTACCTGTAGCAGCTGCCTGTTACGGAAATATAAAATCATGAAAGCAATTACACAAACTAAAACTATAGCTAAGACAATTATTTTCACTTTGTTCCTGTATTGAATATTTTCAACTGCTATTTCCTGATTACGCAACCGTTCTTTGAATGAAATATTTTGAACCTGGTTTATTTTTTCACGATTGAACATATTGTCTTTAGCAGCCGCGGTCTGTTTAGTGTATTTAAGCGCACTATCATTATTATGTTGCGACTGGTAAATATCTGACAATAGATTACCGGCGATAATCACCCCATTGAGATACTGTGTTGATGAACCTACCAAAATTGCTTGTTTGGCATACAATATACCAGAGTCAATTTGCCCGCTTGCCAAAAACGTTTTCGCCATCCCGTTATAAATCTCCACCAGGTCTTTTTGTACATTCCAGTTAATTGCAATTTGGACACCGCCACGGTAGTATTTCAATGCAAGAGCATACTGCTTTTTTTTAGAATAGATGTTTCCCGAAATATAGGCCAGTGCACCCCATATATTTCTACTGCCAAGGGTTTTCTCAATAGCATAAGCATAGTCGGCGTAAAGAAGCGCTGAATCAAGTTGGTTAAACTTTTCATAGATAGAAGCAATGTGGATACGAATTACGGATTTATTGCCATCCGACAGGCTTTCAGATGCGGCCTTGCATTTGTAAGCATAATAAATTGCTTTGTCATAATTACCCTGGTCACGGTAGGTAACACAAAGGCCTAAATTACTCCGGTACAATTCCATGCTATCGTTCAGCTTCTCCGCTATGATCAGGTTCTGTAAAAAGAAATCCAGCGCCTGGGAATAATTTCCCATGGTAGATGCCACTACCCCATTAGACCACAACGCTCTTCCTTCCAGCCGTACCGATGACAGTTGTTTTGCGAGGAGCAATTGTTCCTGGGCGTAAACAATCGAAGAATCAGGGTTAGACCAGGCATAAGAATAAGCCAACAGCCCCAGTATTTCAAATCTCACGGAATCATTCCTGGCGGAACTCAATAACAGCTTAAGGCTGTCGTTCAAAATATCCTGATGGGTTTTCGGGGAAACTGACGAATGCGCCGCCGTCATGGATGATTTTGGATTATTGGCTGCATCCTGGCCTTTTAAAAAAAAAGGGAGGGAAAAAAAGGGAAGGAAAATGAATATCTTTTTCAGATTATAGTATTTCTTTAAAGTTTGCATATTTGTATTAGAATTGGCGCCCGGATGGCGGGGGTAATACAGTTAAATTAATGGTATGTTGCCCGTAATTCGCGAGTGTATTACTTACTCACTTACATACAAGCTTTACATTAACAACTTACAAATAAAAAGTTACAATAAATAAGATGAAGGAAATTTAGATCTTATAAAAGAGAAAAGGCTACCCATTTGGATAACCTTTTATGATTTAAAATTCTATTCTTCTTTACTTCACTTCTTCAAATTCTGCATCAGTTACATTCTCATTATTTTGTTGCTGAGGCTCCTGTTGCTGGCCGTCGGGTTGCGGTTGCCCATCACCGTTAGTTCCTGCCTGTTGAGTAGCCTTATACATTTCTTCGCTTGCGGCTGTCCATGCAGTGTTCATTTCTGCAATGGCTGTGTCAATAGCTGCAATATTTTGTTGCTTATGTGCTTCTTTCAATTTGGTTAAAGCAGCTTCTATAGGCGCTTTTTTATCTGGAGATATTTTATCACCATATTCCTTCAATTGCTTTTCAGTCTGGAAGATCAGGCTATCTGCCTGGTTTATTTTTTCTATTTTTTCTTTGGCCTCTTTATCAGTTGCCTCATTGGCTTTAGCTTCATTCTTCATCTTTTCAATTTCTTCTTTACTTAAGCCGCTACCTGCCTCAATGCGAATGTTGTGTGATTTCCCGGTGCCCTTATCTTTAGCGGTTACATGTAAAATTCCGTTAGCGTCAATATCGAATGTAACCTCTACCTGCGGTACTCCTCTGGGAGCAGGTGGTATTCCATCTAAATTAAATGTACCGAGGCTTTTATTTTGAGAAGCCAGCGGTCTTTCACCCTGCAATACATGAATCTGTACGCCTGGCTGATTATCACTTGCAGTAGAAAATACTTCGGTCTTTTTGGTTGGGATGGTAGTATTGCTCTCAATCAATCTTGTCATTACACTTCCCATTGTTTCAATACCAAGAGAAAGCGGGGTTACGTCAAGTAATAAAACATCTTTTACCTCCCCGGTTAAAACACCTCCCTGGATGGCTGCACCAATGGCAACTACTTCATCAGGGTTAACTCCTTTATGTGGTTTTTTCCCAAAGAAATTCTCTACAATTTCCTGAACCTTTGGTATACGTGTACTTCCGCCAACTAATATAACTTCATTAATAGCTGATTTATCAATACCGGCATCTTTTAAAGCAAGCTCACAAGGCTTTAAACATCTTGTAAATAATTCATCAGA
>JBDSAQ010000520.1:0-5826 GCA_039922095.1 Ginsengibacter sp.
TGTAAGCAGTTTCCCCGTATACCTTTATTATGATATTGTAATAGCCCAGGACACGGCTTTTGCAAGAGTGATCTGGAGAGTCCAAATGATTTCCTTTATAATTTTTGGTGTTTTTTTAGCTAAGGCATTTTATGTTTCTAAACACTAATCTACAATCCCTCGTTTTTATTACGATTGCAGTAATGATATTTCTGTTTGTTAGCTTTCTTTTTGCTTTTATAATTAATCAACGGAAAAAATATAAATATCAAAATGAAATGCTTCTTTTAAAGGAGCAACAGCAAAATCAACTTATTGAGGCCGCCATTCGAAGTGAGGAAATTGAACGCCATCGTATTGCAGAAACCCTGCATGATGAAGTTGGTGCAATATTATCTTCTTCCAAATTACATTTACAGGGAATTAAAACTGAAACTCTTGATGAACGTGACAGGGGATTGCATTTAAAAGGAAAGGACTTACTGGATGAGGGTATACAAAAAGTCCGGGGCATCTCTCATAATCTTCATTCAAATATTTTAAAAGAGTTTGGCTTAAATGAAGCTATCAACCATTTTGTAACCACATTAACTAAAGGAACATTTATTAAAACATCCATTGCGTTGGATGAAAAATATACTACCCAAAATCCTGAGAATGATATGAGTATTTATCGTATGGTGCAGGAGCTGATAAATAATATCCTAAAACATGCTAATGCAGAAGAAATACAGATTAAATCACTTTATGAAAGCAGTAAATTAGTTATTACAATTTTTCACAATGGCCTGGGAATCTCTCAACATCAATTTGAAGAACTGCGATATAAAAAAGAAGGGTTAGGCTTAAAAAACATTCAGAACAGAGTAATTTTATTAAAAGGAAAAATTGAATTCAGAGTAAGTGCAGATGGAAATTATATAATTATAAATGTACCCGTTAATCCAATTGTGATATGATCAAGATAGCTATAGCAGATGATTATAAAATTTACCGTGATGGCCTTAAGGTAGGGCTGGCCGCAGATGATAACATGGAAGTGGTGCTGGAGGCCGATAATGGCGAAGAACTGATAAACGGTCTTATAAAGTATGAGCCTAATGTAATACTTATGGACCTTAAGATGCCCATTATGGATGGCATGGAAGCAACTAAAATCATCAGGAAAAAATTCCCTTCTATTAAAGTGTTGGTGATAACAATGTACGAAGATGATAAATTTATTATCCACCTTATGGAGAATGGCGCAAATGGCTATTTACTTAAGAATGCTGAATCAGATGAAATTCGTAAATCAATTTATGCGGTGCATGAAAATGGCTATTACTTTAATGATCTTGTAAATAAGGCTCTCTTAAAAAAACTGGTATTAAAGGGAAATTTAAAACCTTCTTTTAATCAAAATGTAGAATTTACAGAACGAGAACTTGAAGTATTAAAACTTATATGCGAAGAAAAAACTGCTGCGGAAATTGGCAAAGAAATTTTTCTTAGCCCCCGTTCTGTCGAAGGCATCCGCCAGCGGCTTATTGAGAAAGTGGGCGTACGCAATACAGCCGGATTAGTAATGTTTGCAATAAAAAATGAAATAGTGCAATAGAAAAAAATATTGAAAGCACCGGGGTATACAATAAAAAATTGATAGCTAACAAAAAAAATACAGAAATTAATTACTATTAATTTAGCTATAAAAAGATATGCAAACCATTCTTAAATATACCGTTGTGGTTTTACCGGATAATACTAATCTGGAAGTTTCATACTTCTGCAGTGATAAAAAAATAATGGAGAAAGAGAAAAAGAGTTTCACCTATCTCATTGTTCAATTATATGACTGCCATTGTTCTTACAAGGTAAATAAGGAACTCTTGAAAGATGACAGGCTATTAGAAGCTATAGTTCAAAAAACTGTTATTAATGCAAAAGGACATTTATGCTGACAATGAGTGAACACTTAATGAATCTGAAAAGAGGGTATACAAAGGCTACAGGTTTTCTATAATATCCCGGTAGCCCCTGCCAATGGGAATAGATACGCCATTAAGATCAACCATTTCGGCAGTGTATGATTCAATTTTACTTATTGAAATTATAAAAGAACGGTGGATCCGTTTGAAAAGATTTGCAGGTAAAAGGTCCTCTATTTCATGAGTGCTTATTTTTGAAATGTATTCTTTTTTTGTTGTTACAATCCTGATATATTCCCGTTGGCTTTCAATATAAACAATCTCTGAAAATAAAATTTTCACTTTCTTTTTTTGTACGTTCAGGAATATGAAATCTTTTACACTTTCACTTTCATTCGGTTTCTGTTTTTCGCTGGCTGCTGATTTTACTTTTTTTACTGCTATTAAAAACCTTTCAAAATCAAATGGCTTCAACAGGTAATCAGTTACATTCATATCAAACCCCTCCACTGCATACTGATGATAAGCAGTTGTAATAATTATGGCAGGCGGATGTGTAAGCGTTTTTAAAAAAGCCATACCCTTTAATTTAGGCAGATGAATGTCTAAAAAAATAAGATCCGTATGATTATCACGCAAATAATCAGTTGCAAGGATTGCATCTTTAAATGTTCCCTGCAAGTGCAGGAATGGAACCTGTAAGATATAATCTGATAAAACTTTTACTGCTAATGGCTCATCTTCTATTACAATACATTTTATATCAGACATGGCTTGTAAGATTAATTTTTAAAGTAGCAGCAAACACCTCTTCCCCTTGCTGAACAGATAGGTTGAAATCTGTATAAAGCAATTCGAGCTGGCGTCTCAGATTGGAAAGCCCGATATTTTCTTTTACACTTTGTTCCATGGAAGTTTCAGCAGAGTTCTTTACAACAAACACCAACTGCCTTTTATTAACTGAAAGATGTATATCTACAAACGGATAACTTCTTGTTTCAGAAACACCATGTTTAAAAGCATTTTCCACTAATGGTATCAGCAGGAGTGGTGGTAAGGCTTGTTTCATATCTTCAATATCATGATTAAAATTAATACGCAAAGATTCATCGTAACGCAATTTTTCAAGGGCAATGTAGTCACTGATAATTTTCAACTCCTGTTCAATAGCTATATATTCTCCACTGGTTTCATACAACATAAAACGCAATATTTTCGACAATCGCAAAATAGATTCAGGAGCCAGATCGCTCTTATCCCTTGCCAGGGAATAAATATTATTTAAGGTATTGAATAAAAAGTGCGGATTGGTTTGTGACTTGAGATAATTCAATTCCGCTTCCTGTTTCTCAATACGCAGTTGCTTTGCAGCCTGCTTTAATTTTGTATAATTATAAATATGCCTGATGATTCCAAAAAAGAAAACAGAGCCAACACTATATCCCATTTGATTTTCCAGAATATGATTTATTGAAGCGAATGATCTTAATGCAGTATAAACATGTAATTGTATTCCCAGTAGCCTCCAGGCATACGAGCCATAAGAATATAACATCAAATGAAGAAATGAGAGCAGAAGTCCAAAAAGAGTATTGTAAATGATGGCTTTTCTTTTCTTCAATACAAATGGAATAGTATATTCAAAAAGTATAAAATTCAAAGGAATTAAATAAACGGTTCCCCAAATATTATTGAAAACTACAGAAAAAAATCTGTTGGGATAACTTGCTAAAGTATTAAACAGCCCAAGGAAAAAATAACCTGATCCAAGCCATAAATAAAATTTGACCAACTTTATATTTAATGATCTGTTCATCTTTCTATTTAAGATAAATATCGGCAAATCTTCCCCGTTTAATTTCGCAATCTATAGAATTGACTTTGAGGTAAACCAATCACCTGAAAAAATCAATTAAAAAAATTAAATACCTATCTCCTTTCAATATAGCTACTCCATTTTCTTCAACCCATGCTGGTGCTGTGATTAACAAATTGTGCTGTTTGTTGACCATGATGCGCTGTTTATTGATTGTTGCTTTCAGTGCTTTCTTTAATTAAATATTCTTGCATCAAAATATAGGCTTACTAAATTAAGATCACTTTAAAAAAATACTAAATCAAATTAAAAATGAAACAATTTATTCTTTCGTCTGTGATTTCTCTTACTACAATAATTGCAAAGGCCCAAATAAATGTATACAGTCAGTCATTAAATTACGAAGCGGCTAACTGGAAAACATGGTTATTGGATAACGAGGAGCAAATAAAAATTGTTGCCCCTCCGGGTGTTGCTCAATCAAAAGCCGAGTTGCAAACAATCAAACTGGAAATGAATAAACTTGATGAAAAAAAATTGGCTGAAATAAAATATTGGAATGCCGGTGCACCATCCTACCGCTGGAATCAGATTGCTCCTAAATTGATAGACCAGAAACCGGAGGTAATGCTTCGCACTCCAACAGCGTGGATGAATATTGCTATTTATGATGCAACAATATTAGCATGGAAAGAAAAGATTAAATACAAAAGAAAACGCCCCAATGTTTTAGATGCTTCATTAAAGCCTGCCGTTAATACTCCGCTCACTTATTCTTATCCATGCGAACATTCAGTAACTGCAGCAGCGGCCGCAAATGTGCTTGCCTATTTTTTTCCTGCCAAAGCTGATTCAATTTTGCAAATGGCTCACGCAGCTTCACAATCCAGGGTTAATGCAGGTGTACAATTTCAGAGCGATGTTGAAGCAGGCTGGAAACTTGGGGAACAGGTTGCAAAACAAATTATAGAAAAAGCAAAGAGCGATGGGTCAGCTACAGTTTATAAAGGTGCAATAAATAAGGATCCAAAAAAATGGACCGGTTCTTTTCCAATGGGTATTAACCTTACTTTAATGTCACCAATTGTTATACGTTCTGTTGATCAGTTCAGGCCTCCGGCTCCCCGGGATTTTGAAAGTGAAATGAAAGATCTGAAAGATTCCAGGAAAACATTTAAGTCTGCTTCCCTCGCCTATTACTGGGCAAACAATGGTGGATTTGATTACTGGTCTAACCTGGCAGCAGAAAAAATGTTTGAATACCGCATGAGTGATGATGCTCCGGCAGTTGCACGTATATATGCAATATTACATACAGCTTATCATGATGCCGCAATTGCAATCTTTGATGCGAAATATGCCTATTGGGGAATAAGACCTGTTCAGTACGACACCACTTATAAGCCTCTTATAACTACTCCACCTTTCCCTGGTTATCCATCCGGTCATGCCACAGGTGCCTCGACTACAGCCACTGTATTGGAATATTTTTTTCCTGCCGATGCGAAAGAGTTTCAACAACTGGCACAGGATTGTGCAGACTCCAGGTTTTATGCAGGTATTCATTTTCGTACAGATAATGAAACAGGACTTAAGATGGGTAAAGAAATCGGTAAATATGTTGTTGACACCTGGATGAAAAAATAGCATTATAGAACAAAAGTCATAAATAAGCCAGGCTTCATTTAGCATTGATAAATTGTAAATGCCCAGGATGAAGACTTGCGTAGTTACATGAATACTTTAGTAGCAGAATTCCTGAAGGTGTAATCAGATAGTTTGAAAACAGTTCCCATATTTCTATAGAATAAGAAGATTATTTTCATCTTTTTTCTGTACAAAAATATCCGGGATGCTAATTGAAGATTTTAATCATACAATAGATGTTTGGATAAAAGAGCTTGAACAATACGATCTCACTCAGTTGTGTGCTAAACCTTCTCCAAATAACTGGTCACTGGGACAATTGTATATGCACCTTATAGATGATACAAATTATTATTTTGAACAAATAAAAATTTGCCTTTTTACAAATGATAATGTAAGTGAACAAGTATCTCCTGCTGCTAAAACAATGTTTCTCAATAATAGTTTTCCCGATGAACTAATTGAAGGAGCACCTGC
>JBDSAQ010000521.1:0-5743 GCA_039922095.1 Ginsengibacter sp.
GACCCGGCTGTTAACCGGTGTGTTGCTCTATACTGTCCGGACTTTCCTCCCCGCCAGGGCGGAGCGATAACCCGGTTTGTAGTATTGTAAAGTTAGCAAAGAGATGGCAGGTTAGGAGTGATGCTAAGAGTTGAAAGTTAAATTTATCACCGTAATTGTTTCCTTATTCAAACAGGATTAATCACTAAAAAACTAAAAATCATTTTAATTTGTTCTATGCTGCAGGCTACATTAGTTACGAAAGAGGATGAGTTAATTCAAATACATAATCTTAACCAACAAAATCTCAAACAAAATCTTTCCGCCCACGAAAGACTAAAGGAAGGATTTGTAACATGGCTGTATTCATTAGAATTATTACAACAAATGCACAACCTTGCTCCTTCTGTTATTATTAAAGATAAAGACTATGTTATAGCTTATGCTTTGGTTACTCTAAAAGAAGCGGCGACTTTTCATGCTGATCTTAAAATAATGATAGATAATTTTAGGCCTCTCTTTTACGATAATAAGCCACTGGTCACTTATGATTTTTATTGTATGGGGCAAGTTTGTATTCACAAAGATTATCGCGGCAAAGGCGTGTTTAATATGCTTTATCAAAAGCACAAAGAAATTTACAGCAGTAAATACCGGCTGCTCCTAACTGAAATTTCTACTTCAAATCTTCGTTCGCAAAAAGCGCATGAAAATGTTGGATTTAAAGTCCTGCATACATACCACGATGAATCAGATGAATGGCAAATTATAGTCTGGGACTGGAGATAGAGTAATGGAAGCACAAACTAATTATTTATTTTTCCGCGTTCTTATCCTGTTTATTTTAGGGAGTCCAAGCCGGTTAAGATTCATTATGCCTTTTACACCACAGGGGAGGTTATATCTGTATTACAAATAAAAGTAAATTTGTAAAAAGTATTTACGTGGCAAATATATTAGAGCATGAGTTGTTCGGTTAT
Organism: Ginsengibacter sp.; assembly: GCA_039922095.1. Lineage (GTDB taxonomy): Bacteria > Bacteroidota > Bacteroidia > Chitinophagales > Chitinophagaceae > Ginsengibacter. The sequence continues at coordinate 960 of JBDSAQ010000521.1, forward strand.
TTTACTCTATTAAACGAGCAGGAGAAAATATCTTTTGTGCAACTGCTTAAAAACTTTTTAAAAAGCCGGGATGAAAACACAGTAATACCAACACTTGAAGAATATACCAGCGAGCTTGAACACGCTGATGCCGAAATAGAAGCCGGAGATTTTGTACTTCATGAAGACGTGGTAAAATATTTTACCAAAAAGTAAGCTATGCCGCTGGCGATTAAATGGAATAAGCATGCCTTCAGCCAATTAATAAAAGCCATTGAATACATAGAAAAAGATTCGCCTCAAAATGCAGAAAAAGTAAAAGCAGAGCTTATAACCACAATCAGTAAGCTGGCAATTAATCCTGAACTTTTTTCCCGGGGACAAATACAAATTAAATAATGATGGCAGCATTCGGGCTTTCGAATTGCATAGATACAGGATTTCATATCGCTTATGGAAAAATGAGATTCGAATTATACGTATAAGACATACACAAAACCTAAAGAGAACAATATCGTTTATAGATATATCAACAAAATCAATACCGCCACGACAAGCTGATTGTGTGGTATTCAGCGCCTTTCCTTAAATTTGAAAATATGATAAGAGTATACCTTGACAACTGCTGTTTTAACAGACCTTTTGACAATCAGAGCAGTATAAGGGTTAAAATGGAAACCGATGCTAAGTTATATATACAGTTTATGATTCTAACCGGAAAAATAGAATTAGTGTGGTCTTATATAATTGATTTTGAGAACGAAGCCAATCCATTTGTTGAAAGAAGGGATACTATTGAGAAGTGGAAGCGCCTGGCTGTTGTAGTTGTGATTGAAAATAATCCGGTTTTGACTAAAGCCGAGAAATATACAAACGAAGGGTTGAAAGCAAAAGATGCTTTACATATAGCATGTGCAATTGAGAGCGGTTGCCAATATTTTATAACAACTGATGATGTGGTATTAAAAAAAATGGTGAACAAAACTAATATTGTAGTTTTGAATCCGATAGATTTTTTAAAAATAGAAGAATGACACAGATAACAGATACTGAAATCAGGCAAAAAGGAGTTGGCGCCCTGGTAGCAGCCTTGGGTGAAATAGATGCGGAGCGTTTTATTACGCTATTGAACAGAGAACCTTTTGATTATACTCAGTGGCAAAAGAATATCTTTCCGGATTTGAATGTGCATGATCTTAGCAGGTTAGCAATGACTTATAGAAATAAAAAATAAAACTGAAACTTATACTTGCTCTGTTTATATGAAGCAATAGCTGATCTCACTTATATTTTTTATTGACGAAAAATTTCTTAACCGCCAAATAATTCTTCCGGAGAATTTTTCCGAACACTTACATTAGCAATTATTTTGTATCAAACTCAAGCAATGCAGCGGGGTTAACTTTAAGGGCATTTGAATAATGAACACATGGCTTATTAAAGTTGTGCTATCAGGTTATTGTAATCTTCATGAGAACCGATCCAAAACCAGATTATTGTGTCACTTTCTATAATACCTAAAGCTCTGTAAGATAGCCCTACTCTTACAGAATATATTGATTGCTGATTGTGAACCTGCTTAAAGTGCAAACCCGGATGATTGTTATTAAGCTTCCACAAACGGTATGAATGTCTTGCTCGTTCCTTTATATTTTTAGGAAGCTTATCAAAAGCTTTTCTGAATTTATCTGTAGTTACCGATTTCAATTACCAGTCTGTTTGTTGAGTTTTGTCGGATTTATATTCAACGAGGGCTTCCTGAGCTAAATCGTTTAATTTCTCCTGGCTATTTTGTAAAGTGCTATCCCAATTCAATTCATCACCCAGCATTTTTGCAATTTTCTTTTGATCTTCATCCTTAAGCTTTTCTATTGTGGAGATAACCTCTTTAAGTTCTGTTACCATAATTTTTTTTACTAAGTTAATTATTTATGTGTATAATCTGCTACGCCTTTTAGTGCAGGCTAAATGTTCCCTGTATCAAACTCAAGCAATACAGGGGGGTTAACTTTAAGGGCATTGCAATATGAACACATGGCTTATGGAGGTATTTCTTTTTACGGGTTCTTATATAGAATAGTCAGAACATTCCGGAACAACGGCAAAAATTAAATATTTTTACAAAAAATAGTTTAATGGGGTTAGTATATGCAGATATAACACTAATAAGTGGCGAAGATTTAATATTAGCCAAACGAAATATTATAGGCGAAGAAGAAATTAAACAAATGACCATAAGTATGTTGGTTGATACTGGTAGCGTGTATATGTGTATAAATGAAACAATTAAGGAATAATTGCAGTTGAATACGATTGAAAAGCGAAAAGGTCAATTGGCAAAGGGTGAGGTTGTAGAATATGATTTGGTTGGGCCAATAGAAGTAAAATTTAAAAACAGGCGGTGCAATGTGGATGCAATGGTGCTGCCAGGAGACAGCGAGCCTTTGTTGGGTGCAATACCATTAGAAGCTATGGACGTACTTATACACCCTTATCGTCGTGAGTTAATTGTAAATCCTGAACATCCATATTTTGCACAAATGAAGTTGAAGTAAAATGCTATTTTCAAAAATGATATACTTCAAATATCAGCAGCGGGCTTTTGAACTTCGTCGTTATCGAGTCTCTTACCGGGTTTTAAAAATGAAATCAGGATAGTTCGCTTGAGGCATACAAGCAGGTCTCCTTTAAATTACTAATACCATTGGCGACATAATATCTGCAGCGTAAAAGAGTACTCTATATTTTCCCCCACTAAATGTTTTTGAATCAATTAATATTTGAAACAGGGATAATTATTTTTTTAACTGTATTCAAAAAATATTTATCTTGTTTAAGTCTTCATCCATAATTCTTTAAAAAACTCCCTTCCGAAATACCCGGGTATTTTCATTCTATATAATTAAATTTTAACACAGGGAAAGGTTTCATTCCTTTTCTTAAAACTTAACTGTTTATGAAAAAGTTATTTTTACCAGGGGCAGTAATAACGGTAGGTACAAATGCAGACTGAATGTGATGCATTAGCTAGACAATCATGAACAATCATTCAACTAAAAAAATCAACTTAATTCTCACCGGGTCTACTGGTATGGTTGGAGAAGGTGTATTAAACGAATGTTTGCAAAGTAATGATGTTGGTCAAATATTAGTAATCAACAGAAGAGCTTGCGGGTTTACGCATCCAAAACTAAAAGAGATTATACACGCCAGCTTTAATGATCTGTCTTCTATCGAAAGCCAGCTGCTCAATTACGATGCATGCTTTTTTTGTCTTGGAGTATCATCAATTGGAAAAAAAGAAAAAGAATTTCACGAGTTAACCTATAGCTTAACCCTGCATGTTGCTCAAACGCTTTCTAAGCTTAATACCCATATGGTATTTTGCTACATCTCTGGTGCAGGAACAGATAGCACAGAAAAAGGTAGAATGATGTGGGCAAGAGTAAAAGGTAAAACGGAAAATGATCTCATGAAACTTCCGTTTGAGAAAGTTTATAATTTCCGCCCTGCAATTTTGCAACCGACAAAGGGTTTAAAAAATACTTTAAACTCTTACAAATACTTCACATGGCTATTACCAATAGTTAAGATACTTGCACCAAAATACATTTGTACTCTGCGGGAATTAGGAAAGGCAATGATCAATTCGGTAACTAAAGGATATGAAAAGCAAATTCTTGAAGTAAAAGATATTCTCGCTTTGTCAAAGAGATAATGCGATAATTAAAATCCCAAAACCTCCTTCATAGTAAATATTCCTTTTTTATCTTTTATAAATTCTGCAGCCAGTAAAGCTCCTTTCGCAAAGCCCTGGCGGTTATGGGCTGTATGGATAATTTCAATATCATCAATTAAAGAGTAGTATTTAACTTTATGTATGCCGGCTGCAGGATCAATCCTTTTACTTACTATTTTAAGATCTTCAATATTATCGCTGTTGGTATTTACCCACTTACTTTTTATGTTAGTGAGTTGTAAAACCTGTTCAGCCAATGTGATTGCAGTGCCGCTTGGAGCATCTTTTTTTTGTGTATGATGCGTTTCTTCAATATTTACATTATACTCTTTATGCAGACGCATTAATGATGCGGCAAATTTATTAAGCTCAAAAAAAATATTTACACCTATACTGAAATTGGTTGCCGATAAAAATGTCCCATTTTTTTGTTCACAAATTTGTTTTACTTCGGTCAGCCTTTCAAGCCAGCCGGTAGTGCCACAAACAACAGGTACGCCTGCCTCAAAGCATTTTAAAATATTTTTTACAGCATTATCCGGAGTAGTAAATTCAATAGCAACATCACTGAGTTTTAAATTTTCATTAGTAAGTTCCCCTGCATTATCTATATCAATTTTTAAAACAATCCGGTGTCCATCTTTTAGAGCGATAGCTTCAATAGCCCGGCCCATTTTACCATAACCAATTAAGGCAATTTTCATGTATTTTAATTTTTAAAAAACTTATTGTATTGAAGATATGTTTTTTGTACGGTTATTTTTAAGGGAGAATACAAGACTTACACCGGCACAATTTGGGTTGAGATTTGGTTTTATTTTCAATGTTATATCATTATTTATATCAAAGGCTTTTAAATGTGCATCAACCGTGGCATCCACTACATTTAACCCCCAAAAAACAAGGAAGAACAACACAGAATAATCTACATTTTGCCTGAACGAATTTCTGTAGCTACGAATAGATTCAGGCGACAAATTCCGAAACTGCGATTCAATTAATAAATCATTTGAAGGAATAGTGTCTGAAATATAAACGTAAGCCTGCCTAAGGCCTTTATACGTTT
>JBDSAQ010000522.1:0-8185 GCA_039922095.1 Ginsengibacter sp.
AACAGGCTATTTGCCGGTACTAAAAAAGGTTGAAGTAATGGAATGTCCTTATCGTTTATGGTTGCAGAAAAATCGGCGCCGCTAAGGCATGCAATAGTTGTTTTTTGAAAAAGAAAAACAGAAGCGGGAAAATGCATTTCTATAACAGGTGCTCCTGTACTTTTACCCAACAGTACATTGGAAAGTTGCGCAGAAAAGCGATCCATAGCACCCGATGGATTAATGCCCAGGTGCCGGTAACCATTTCTGCCCGCATCTTGTATCGTATCCAACATGCCCGCCTTAATAATTTTCAAACTCATCTTCTGAAATTGAATAAAACTGTATTTCATCTCCCGGTTGCAATAACACCGGCTCACTTTTTTCTTTATCAAATATTTTTAATGGTGTACGCCCGATTATTTGCCAGCCTCCCGGCGATTCTAATGGGTAAATGCCTGTCTGTTTGCCGGCTATGCCTACAGAACCTTGAGGAACAATTGTCCTTGGTTGTTTTTTTCGGGGAACAGCAATACCCTCATCTACTGTGCCCATATAAGGAAAGCCTGGAAGAAAACCTATCATATAAACAGTGTATAGCTGATGGGTATGTAACCGGATAATTTTTTCTATGGAAATATTTTTTTCCGAAGCGATAAATTCAATATCAGGCGCAAAGGTTTTGCTATAACAAACAGGTATGCTAATCTTTCGCTGCTGTGTTGCTCCCTGTCCAATATCTTCATTTAATTCTTTTTCTATTATTTGCTTCATCATTTCAAATGCTGTTATATCATTACCAGTTTGCCTCATTGCAGGAACATTGTAATAAAAGCCAAGAGAACTATAAGCAGGAACAATACCTGATATGCCAGCAATTTTTTTTTCTTTGAAATGATGGAATAAACTTAACACATAAGTGTTGATCCCTGTGTCAATAATGTTTCCGAAATCAAGCGTTAACGCAGAATCTCCAAGGGGGAAAATAGTGTATGGAAAGACAGGGTTTATATCCATTCTGGTTAGTTTTTGATCAACCTATAAGGATGAGAAGATTGGCTTAGTACTGATGTTGTAAAGATAAACTGCAAAAGCTACCCACAAATACAAGCAAATGGAAAATGCTGTATAAGTTTCCGGATTAATCAATTGCCCCTGTTATATCTGTAAAATTAAGCGGGTACATTTGAAGAAATGATTGCTATATATATAACAGGTGCAGGCTTCAATAAAAAAGAAGAAAAAAAGAAGTGAGATGCCATATTACTTTGTGTATTTGAAATCCTTTGTGTATTTGAAATCTAATTGGTCCTCTAAAAAAGCTGCTATTTTCAGAACGTTGTTTGCTTGCCAATATAAAAGGTTTCCTTCCGGGTAGCAATAGCTGTAAAAACGATATTTTCGTTCTGTAGCCCACTCAAAATAAAACGGATCTCCATCACCTGCACATGTATTATATCCAACTATGCCTTCGTCGTCAGGCAGCGTTAAAACTTGAAGATTAAAAATATTTTTGATGAAAATATACCAACCAGATTTAGGATTTACTTTTGTTACGGTCTTACTATTTACTGAATCCAAGTCACCTTTAAAACCAACAAGATACCCACTCCATTTTTTGTCATTATAGTTTAAAATGATAACATGCTTTTGAATTGAGAGGGAATGTCCCAACCAAATACGAAGTTGCAGAGAGTCGTATCCAAGCTCAAGCGAATCTAAGTTTAAGGCAGACGCATTTTTATTGACAGATGTGTATTCACCATATCTACTTTGTTTGCCGATTGGAATATCTTTTATAAAGTTTACTGCGGGTTTTCTATTTAAATTACGAGGTGGCAATGTTTCATTACATGCATACATAAAACATGAATACACAAGAGCTAAGGAATATATCGGAACATTTTTTAGCATGGCATAGAACACTTAAATTTACGTAACCCTATTTAAATCCTTACATTGATTATAAATTAGTTTTAAAAACCAGTTGTCGTTGAAAATTAATTCGATTTGTCCCAACTCCCATATGGTTGCCTTATTTTAAATATTATAAAGACGAATTAGTCTAATGGCGGAAATTATCTTTAAATGAAACTTATAATTACAATAATTTCTTTAATATTTTTTTTGGCATGCCAAAAGGAATTTAATGCCCCGGTTGTTAAGGTAATTGTTCCCGGAACTGTGCAATATGTTTCATCACTCGTAATTACCGGCAGTTTTAGCGCTAATTATTATAGCATTGTTTATAATCAACCTAACCTATGAAAATAACTATAACAACGATGTACTTGAAAGCTCGTCTATAACATATGATATGGAGGGTCAGGGGAGCACCCACTACACAAAGCAGATAAAGTATTATTATAGTAAGTAATACTGTTTTCCTTTTTATTTTCAGTAACTATAAACCGCGAATTTTGAATTGAATCGGCATTAAGGGTAATAACTTAAGGCGTAGTTATTAAAGGATGACACCCTATATGATAGCAGACTAAATTTTGAGTTAAGTAATCAAATTCAAGTGTACCAAAACCGTACATTGCATGTATCAAAAAAGAACTACTTCGTATTGGTGTGCTTCATAGTTGCCTGCAAATCATTGATGTGTAATCTGGCATGTGATTAACAGTAACACATAAATTTAAATCAACACAGGCATTAACATGCTAAAGAATTATTTAAAAATTGCAATCAGAACCCTTACACGCCATAAGGGATATACTGCAATTAATATTGGTGGTTTAGCCGTAGGCATTGCAGCTTGTCTTTTGCTTTTTCTGGTAGTGAATTATGAATTAAGTTATGATAAATTTCAACTAAATTATAAGAGGATATATCATGTAGTATCGCAGGATAAATTTTCTGATGGTATTACCTATAACCCGGGAGTACCAGTTGCAGCTCTTGATGCTTTACGCTTGCAAATTCCCGGAGTTTTATTTGCCTGCATACATTCAAATTACGGGAGCCAGGTAACTATAAACGCTCCAGATAGTGTTTCTGCGGATAAAAAATTTATTGAGGAAACTGGTCTTTTCTTTTGTGAACCCAAATTTTTCCAGGTTTTTAATTACCAGTGGCTTGCTGGTAATGCCAGTGTATTAAATGAGCCTAACACAGTTGTACTCACCAAAAAAATGGCAGAAAAATATTTCGCAAGCTGGCAGCAATCTCTTAATAAATTTATCAAATTAGATAATGCAATAACATTAAAAGTTTCAGGCATTTTACAGGACGTGCCATTAAATACAGATTTTCCATTGGCTGTAATGATATCATATGAAACCTTAAAAAAGAATGGCAGCAGATATAATTATTCTCCTGACTGGAATACACTCTCAAGCAGCTTCCAGGTATTTGCATTGCTTCCTGAAAATGTAAAAGCTGATAACATCAATAATCAATTACTTCAGTTTAGTAAAAACAATTATTCCGGAAAGGGAAATTCCGTCAGAATAAATTTTCTTCAGCCTCTTAATAAACTCCACTTTGATACCCGCTTTGATGTTTTTGGTAATCATGTAACGAGCATATCAATATTATGGACGTTATCACTGATAGGTATTTTTATAATAATAATGGCTTGTATAAATTTTATAAATCTTGCTACAGCACAATCTGTGGGCAGGTCAAAAGAAGTAGGTATAAGAAAAGTATTAGGAAGCAACCGCCGGCAACTTTTTTTACAGGTAATGAGTGAGACCGGGATGGTTGTAATTATTGCGTGCATATTAGCTGCAGGCCTTACTGCACTGTGCCTGCCTTATATAAAACACTTTGCATCTATTGAAGAAAGGTTAAGCCTGTTTAACCAGCATACCTTATTTTTTATGCTGCTTATAATTGTTCTTGTAACAATATTATCCGGCATTTATCCTTCCCTGGTGCTTTCGGGTTATAAGCCTGCTCTTGCGCTTAAAAATAAAATTACTTCTGCCAGGGCAGGTGGCATTTCGTTAAGAAGAGGATTAGTGGTTACACAATTTGCCATTTCACAGGTTTTAATAATAGGGACTATTGTTGCAGTAAGCCAGATGAGTTTTGTTAATAATGCCGACCTTGGTTTTAATAAAGAAGCAGTACTTATATTAACAGGCAATTCTGATAGTGCAGTAATTGCAAGGCTTCCTGCATTTAAAGAAAAATTATCGCAAATTCCGGGTATACAAGCAGTAAGTTTTAGTACTGATGCACCATCATCTGATAATAACTGGAGCACCAACTTTGCTTTTAATCACAAAGAAGATGAAAATTTTCAGTTGTCATTAAAGTTTGCAGATGAAGATTATTTTAAAACGTATGGATTAAAAATGTTAGCTGGAAGAGTATATGATAAAAGTGATACCACCAAAGAGGTGGTGATTAATGAAACCTTACTTCAAAAGCTTAATATGAAAAATCCGTATGAGGTAATTGGAAAGGATATTCGTTTAGGTCGCAGTGCCTGGAAGAAAATTGTTGGGGTGGTAAAAGATTTTAAAACAAATTCTTTACGGGAAAAAATAAAGCCTCTTTTAATTGCAGAAAAAAATGATTATTACAGTCTTACTTCTGTAAAAATAAGATCATCAAATGTTACCCAAACACAATCAGGCATACAATCGGTGTGGAATCAATTTTTTCCGGAGTATGCTTACTCAGCCGCTTTCATTGATGAGAATGTTGCCAAATTTTATGAGCAGGAAAGCCACCTGTCTTCATTATATAAGTTTTTTGCAGGCATCGCTATTTTTATTTCCTGTTTAGGCTTATATGGATTGGTTTCATTTATGGCTGTGCAAAGAACTAAAGAGATCGGTGTAAGAAAAGTGCTTGGCGCATCAGTAACAAACATTGTTTACCTGTTTTCAAGAGAGTTTACAATCCTTATAGCAATTGCTTTTGTAATAGCTGTGCCGGTTTCTTATTATATGATGAGTACCTGGTTAAATAATTTTGAGTACAAGACCAAATTTGGTATTGAAGTCTTTTTTCTTTCCATAATTATTTCGATGATTATAGCATGGATAACGGTTGGCTATAAAGCAATTAAAGCCGCCATTGCTAACCCTATAAAAAGTTTGAGAACAGAATAAAAATTAATTCTTATCTATAACACTAAAACTTAAAAATTTACATGATGAAAAAATATTTCTTAATCACAATAGTTGTTTTGCAGGCTCTTTCTTTGCTTGCGCAAAACAGGAATGATAAAGAGCCTTTTATGACCAAATCATTATCAGGCTCATCCATTAAAAATGTAATGGCAGAAACAAGCGGCGGAAATATTTCTGTAACAGGAGTTGCAGCTAATGCAAGAATAGAAGTATATGTTCGCCAGAATAATAACATTTTTGATCTTTCAAAAACTGATATACAAAAAAAGATTGATGAAGATTACAATTTTGAGATATCAGTTGAAAATAATAAGGTTAGGGTAGTGGCCAAACCAAAAAGGCAAAATATGAACTGGAAAAAAGCTCTCAGTATTTCCTTTCGGATTTTTGTACCGCAGAATATAGCTACAGAACTCTCTACAAGTGGCGGTAATATTGAGTTAAAGAATATATCGGGCAGGCAACATTTTACAACCAGTGGGGGAAATCTTGAGATAGATGATGTTAGCGGAAACATTAAAGGAAGAACTTCCGGCGGCAATATTCATCTTACAAATTCAAAGGACGATATTGATTTGCAAACCAGCGGCGGAAATATTCATGCAAATAATTGCACAGGGGATATTAAACTTGAAACTTCCGGAGGCTCGTTAAAATTAAATGCTCTGAACGGAAAAATAAGAGCTAACACCAGCGGGGGAAATGTACAGGGAGAGGGTATTGCAGGAGAATTAATATCGCACACTTCCGGGGGAAATATTGATCTGGCAGATTTAACCTGTAGTCTTGAAACCTCAACCAGCGGAGGAAATATTGAAGTATCTGTTAAAGCGTTAGGTAAATATATTACCATAAATAATTCAGGTGGCAATATTGATCTTCAAATGCCCGGAAATAAAGGTGTTGATCTGAAACTTTCTGCAGATAAAATCAGAACAGGAACCATGCACAATTTCAGCGGAAAATCAGATGATGATGAAATTGAAGGAACACTGAATGGTGGTGGAATTCCGGTTACAGTATTAGCTTCAAGCGGTAGAATTAATATTTCGTTTAAATAACAGAAAAACTTTTATCCCGATGGTATCGGGAACCTAAAAGGACTTGGGCGAATACGCAGAATAGTTTTTTTATAATATCAAAAAATTCTTCCCTTTCGGGGGAATAAGAAAGGAGTCAAAATATGATAGAGCTACAACATGTTTCAAAATGGCACACACAGGGCGGAAGGCATATTTTTATTTTAAAGGATATCAGCCTGACTGTAAAAGAAGGAGAATTCGTTTCAATAATGGGACCATCGGGTTCAGGTAAATCAACCTTACTAAATGTAATAGGAATGCTTGATGAGCCATCTGAAGGCGAATATTATTTTATGGACCAGGCTGTGCATACCTTAAAGGAAAAACAAAGATCAAATTTGTATAAACATCATATTGGCTTTGTGTTTCAGGCGTATCATCTTATTGATGAGCTCACTGTTTATGAAAATATTGAAACACCGCTTCTGTACCAGGATGTAAAAGGCTCTGAACGAAAAGCAATGGTTGCAGACATGATTGACAGGTTTCAAATGGTTGGTAAAAAAGATCTTTTTCCAACACAGCTTTCAGGAGGGCAGCAGCAATTGGTTGGCATTGCAAGAGCATTAATTGTAAAGCCTAAACTTTTATTGGCTGATGAGCCAACAGGAAATTTAAATTCTAAACAGGGTGAAGAAATTATGGAACTGTTTAAACAATTGAATGATGAAGGAGTAACCATCATCCAGGTTACACACTCAGAAAAGAATGCAGCTTATGGCTCAAGGATTATTAATCTTTTGGATGGAAGAATAGAATTTTAAAAAGGATTTGAAATGAAAAGATTTGCCGTAATTATTATCTCAGTTATTTTATTAAGTTGCCGCTTCAGTTATGCCCAACTGCCAACAGATTCTATACTAACGCTGAAACAATGTGTGGATATAGCGCTTAAAAATAATTTGCAGGTTAAGCAAAATGAACTGCAAACCAAAACAGATATTATCAATCTTAAACAAGCCAGGGATAATCGTTTGCCCCAGCTTATATCAAACATTAGTCATGGCATAAACCAGGGACGAAGCATTGATCCGTTTACAAATAGTTATGCTAATCAGAATATTAATTTTGCCAATTATAACTTATCAGGTGGTATAACTTTATTTAATGGCGGCCAGGTAAAAAATAATATCAAGCAAAATCAGTATGGCGTGCAAGCCAGCCAGATGGATCTGCAGCAGGTAAAGGAAAATACAATGCTTAATATCATTGTTGCTTACCTGCAGATATTAAATAATGAAGACCTTGTGCAGCAATCTAAAAATCAGTATACTCTAACCCAAAACCAGGTTGAGCGTTTAGGTGTTTTAAATAAAGAGGGCTCAATAATTCCTGCACAGTTATATGAATTGAAGGGGCAATTAGCCAATGATCAGCTGGCTTTAGTAGATAATGAAAATGCACTTGATGCTGCAAGGCTTGCCCTCTGCCAGCTTATGAATATCCCTTATAAAAAGATAAATGTAGAAAGAATTGATCTGAAGGAAAATGCTGCATTTATTGAAACTGATCCGGCTGTAATTTATCAATCATCAGTCCTGCAATTTCCGGCGGTAAAGGCTGCTATGTTACGGAGTAAAAGTGAAGAGGCACGAATAAAAACTGCAAGAGGCGCACTCTATCCCAGCATTGGTATTGGAGGAGATCTTTATACAAATTATTCTTCGGCAGCCAGCCAGGAACTTTTTCAAAATACAACAGAAGTACCCACAGGGGATTTTGTAAATGTAAACGGGACTAAAGTTCCTGTAATTACAAGTAAATCAAATTTCAATTCACAAAAAATAAAATATTTTGATCAGTTCAGTAATAACTATAGTACATCGTTCAGTATTAATGTTAGCATTCCAATATTAAATTATAACCAGGCAAGGAACAGGATTGCCCTGGCCAATGCGCAATTTAAAAATGCTATGTTCCTTGAGCAAAGCGCTAAAACACAACTCTCACAAAACATTGAACAGGCACATTTTAATATGACAGCAGCTTATAAAAAATATTCAACCTTGCAACAGCAGGTAAATG
>JBDSAQ010000523.1:0-24523 GCA_039922095.1 Ginsengibacter sp.
GCTTAATAATTCGACAGCTGTTCTTGCAACCCCTGTTGCGGAAGCATAAACGTCTAAAGAACCGTGCGCTCCCGTTCCCTGGTGAAGCCTGCCGCCGGGCACAACTATTACATGCCCAAGTTCTCCGGCAAATCCGTCGTGGCCTAATATAAGGCGGCCATTTGCCACAATGCCACTTCCAACGCCGGTTCCAAGGGTTATCATAATAAAATCTTTCATTCCCCTTGCAGCCCCATACATCATTTCGCCAATGGCTGCAGCATTGGCATCATTGGTTAATGCCGTGGGCAAACCAAATTTTTCTGATATTAATGCTGCCATAGGTATAATACCTTTCCATTTTAAATTTGGAGCATATTCTATAGTGCCGGAGTAAAAATTTCCGTTGGGTGCACCTACGCCAATACCCTGAAAATTACTACTGCCAAGAGATTCTATTACCGGGAATAATTTTTCGTAAAGTGCATCTATAAAGGATTCAACATCGGCAAAATTGTCGGTTCTTATTTCATCTTTTTGTAAAATTTCCCCACGGTGATTTACAATTCCATATTTGGTGTTAGTACCGCCTATATCAATCCCAACAGCCAGTTCATTAGAGAGATCCATTTAAAAAGATTTAAAATTCCTGTAGCTTTTAAATAATGAAGCTGTTTATAATTTCCTGATTTCTGTGTTAAAACAATTCAATTAACTCCTAATGGGCTATAACTTCTTTAATGTCATAATCAATACCCTGGGCCTTTAAAATTGATTTCGCTTTTACAGCATAAAATGCGAGGTAAACAAAACAGCCTACTCCAACAAGATAAGACATTTGTATGCCTAACAAATTATTTTCTGCAAGGTAGCCCTGTAATAAACTGATAACACCTCCACCCATAATCATCATTATTAAAAAACTTGCTCCCTGGTTGGTATGTCTTCCTAATCCGGCAATAGCCAATGTAAATATACATGGCCATAAAGTAGAACAAAATAATCCAACGCTTATAAAAGCATATACACTCGTCATCCCATCTGATAACATGCCAATAATGAGTGCTGTTATTCCCATTAATGAGAATATTAATAACTGCCTTGCAGGATTTCCCCTGCTTAAAAGATCACCTGCTATCAATGCAATTATCACTAAACCATAAATGTAAAAATGACTTATCTCATGTTTTGCAATAGTATTTACTAAAAGAAAAACACCAAAAGCCAGATAAGGCATTATGAACCGAAGAACAGATTTTACATTAGCACTTACATTAAAAGCCCCAACAGAAGATGTCCACCTGCCTATCATAAGGCTTGCCCAAAAAAGAGAAACATATGGAGCTATATTTTCAGTAGGAAAGGGTAGGCCGTTACCTGTTTTTACATGTTGTTTCATAAACTCGGGTAAATTAGCCGCAGTGGAAACTTCAACCCCCACGTAAACAAATATCCCGATCATCCCTAATAAAAGTTGTGTATAATTTAATGCACCTTTTTTTACCTTAGCAGGGATAGTATCAGTTATATCTGTTGGGGTGGCCACTTTGCTTACCTGTTCCTCAGTATCTATTTTATTAGGGATAGAGGAGAATCTGAAAATAACCGCTACCAATAAAAAGGCAGCTCCTAAAATAAGATATGGAATTTTGATAGATTGTATATCAGCGATTTTAGCGGCATCACCAACCGTAACAGAGCCAAAGATGGCAAAACTTACCAGCAACGGGCCTATTGTTGTCCCAAAATTATTAACGCCGCCTGCCATGCTAAGCCGTTGTGAGCCACTTCTCGGATCACCCATTACAATTGCTAAAGGGTTTGCGGCTGTTTGTTGTAAAGAGAAACCCAGGCCCACAATAAAAAGGCCTGTGATCATCAAACCAAATGATGCATTTTCTGCTGCAGGATAAAATAATAATGTGCCTAAGGCAGATATAATAAGCCCCAGAGAGATCCCATTTTTGTAACCAATCCGGTTTAAAATATCCCCCCCGCTTGCCCTGCTTAAAAAATAATAAATAATAGAACCAACAGTGTATGCAAAATAAAATGCAAATGAAACCATTTGCGATTGCCATTGTTGAAGATTGAGTTTTTCCTTAAACACCGGAATAAGAATATCATTGCTGGCAGCAACAAACCCCCAAAAGAAGAAGACTAGTACCAGTGTTCCAAATTGTGACCATTTAGTTTGTTGTGTCATAAAGCAATCGTTTTAATGAGAGACGGAAAATTAAACTGTTTTTCTTATTGCGAAAAATTTAAGTTACTTTTTTTACATCATCAGAAAAAGAATATAAATTGATGTAGATTGTAAAATATAATTTCTAAAATGGAAATAATTCACGTAAGCGCTGAATGTTATCCTGTGGCAAAAGCAGGCGGACTGGGTGATGTGGTTGGTGCACTACCAAAATATCAGAATAAGCTTGGGCATATTGCTAAAGTGATCATGCCTATGTATCGTACAAAATTTTTAATGGAGAATACTTTTGATGTGGTGCATAAAGGCGGCTTTGGCCTCGCAAATTATTGGTTTGATTATACTATTATTAAAGAATCTGCAAACCGCCTTGGATTTGATCTTTTTCTTGTAGATATTTTTGGCATCCTCGACCGGGAAAAAGTTTACGGATATGATGATGATACCTTGCGTTTTACCGCTTTTCAAATTGCAGTTGTAGATTGGATAAGCAAATGGCAGCACAGGCCTGATGTTATTCATGTGCATGATCATCATACTGCATTAATTCCCTTTATGATGCAAAACTGTTATGCATACAAACATTTGTCTACCATACAAACTGTGCTTACCATTCACAATGCTGAATACCAGGGATGGATGGGGTGGGATAAAGCAACTTATATCCCTGATTGGGATAAGTATAAATGGGGATTATTGGAATGGAATAAAAGAATAAATCCTCTTGCTTCTGGTATAAAATGCGCAGCAAAAGTTACCACCGTTAGCACAGGATATTTATCTGAATTAAAGTATAATGCCAATGGGCTTGAAGCTCTTTTTGAATACGAGAAAGGAAAATGCACCGGCATTTTAAATGGAATAGATGAAGAAGTTTGGGACCCTGCTGCGGATACTTATATCGAAACTAAATACAGCATAGAAGATGTTGAAGAAGGTAAGGCTGCCAACAAAAAAATATTGTGTGATCTTTTCAAATTAGATACCTCAAAACCCCTGATTGTTTTTATCGGCAGACTTGTAGGTGAAAAAGCTGCAGACCTTTTGCCACAGGCGATAAGTGATTCTATTTATTACATACAGGGCAGTATGAATTTTTTAATTTTGGGAAGTGGCGAAACATCAATTGAATACCAGCTTGAACAAATAAAAAATCAGTTTACAGGATATTATAATTCCCAGATCGGATATAATGAAAAATTGAGTCACCAGATGTATGCAGGTGCCGATTTTTTATTAATGCCAAGCCGTGTAGAACCTTGCGGCTTAAACCAGATGTATGCCATGAGATATGGTACTATACCTATTGTACGCAATACCGGAGGTTTAAGAGACACTGTAAAAGATTTTGGCGAACCAGGTGGTTATGGTATTTGCTTTAATGATGCAACAGTGGGTGACATTACTTATTCAATTTACAGGGCTGTTGAATTGTATAAACAGCCCCAAAGCGTAAACGAAATTGTAGAACAAATAATGCAGATAAATAATAGCTGGGAAAAAAGTGCGGGAATGTATATTGAACTTTATAAAAGTTAAGATAGTTGATAGTTGATGGTTGATAGTTATGAAATTAAAGAGGCTAAGTATAAGGATTATACATCTCTATAAATATTTAAAAAGTGAACACTCGGAATTTATATTATCAAAGCAAATAATGAGAAGTGGTACGTCAATTGGAGCTATGTCACGTGAAGCATCACAGGCTGAAAGCAGAAAAGATTTTATTCATAAATTAAGCATAGCGCTTAAAGAAGCATATGAATGTCAATATTGGCTGGAACTTTTAGCCGCAACAAACTTTATAAATAATAAAATGTTTACTTCAATCAATGGAGAATGTATTGAAATAATAAAAGTTCTTACCTCAATCATAAAAACATCAAAAAAAAATAATCTGCAAATAAATTAGCTACTATATATACCAAACCATCAAACTATCAACTATCAACCATCAAACTATAAACTATTATGATAAGCAAATCAGTTCTCGCAGTAATATTAGGCGGTGGGGCAGGCAGCAGACTGTATCCGTTAACAGCCAGCAGAAGTAAGCCTGCCGTACCAATAGCCGGAAAATACAGGCTGGTTGATATTCCTATATCCAATTGTATTAACTCCAGCATTAACCGCATGTATGTATTAACGCAATACAATTCTGCCTCTTTAAATAAACATATAAAAAACACCTACCAGTTTAGCGCTTTCAGTACCGGGTTTGTAGATATACTCGCTGCGGAGCAAACGCCTGATAACCCCAGGTGGTTCCAGGGAACGGCAGACGCAGTCAGGCAATCTTTAAGGCACATTGAAAAAAACGATTTTGAGTATGCACTCATTTTATCAGGTGATCAGTTATACCAAATGGATTTTTGCGATATGGTAGAATATCATAAAAAATCAGGATCGGATATCTCCATAGCAACAATACCTGTTACAGAAAGAGAAGCCCCGGAATTTGGAATTTTAAAATCTAATGAAAGGCATGAGATCACCTCTTTTATCGAAAAACCTGCAAAGGAACTTTTACCCGAATGGGAAAGTGAAACCGGCGTTGCCATGAAAAATCAGGGTAAAAATTATTTAGCATCAATGGGCATTTATATTTTCAATCGTAAATTATTATTTGATTTGTTGATGGAAGATCATAAAAGTGCAACTGACTTTGGAAAAGAAATTATTCCTGACTCAATCAGTAAATATAAAGTAGCAAGTTTTCAATACGATGGTTATTGGACGGATATTGGCAATATTTATTCCTTCTATGAAGCAAATCTTGCACTTACTTTAGACTTGCCTCCTTTTAATTTATTCGATAATTCAAAGATAGTTTACAGCAGGCCAAGGATGTTACCGCCAGCGAAGATCAGTGGCACCACCCTGGAAAAAACGATTATTGCTGAAGGGTGTATAATTAATGCCTCACGTATTGAGAACAGTGTAGTGGGTATTAGAACACGCATTGGCAGCGGAACCACAATTGTAAGCAGCTACATAATGGGTAGCGATTATTATGAAACCCTGATTGAAATTCAATACTCTGCTGAGAGACAAATTCCGAAAGTGGGAATAGGGGAGAGGTGCTATATTAGGAATGCAATTGTTGATAAAAACTGTCGGATAGGCAATGATGTAAGAATAAACGGAGGGGCACATTTACAGGATAGTGATCATTCATTGTACACTGTTAAAGACGGGATAGTTGTAGTAAAAAAAGGCAGCGTTATCCCTGATGGTTTCGTTATTTAAAAAGCAGGATATAATTATCACTATAAGTTTTTATGTACTTAACTTGATGTGAGAATATATACAGTGTACTGTTCCCCTAAACGATTGCTATGAATAAAGTAAAAATTGCACAATCAGTTCCCCATCCTCCATTGGCAGTAAAGCCAAGCTTGAGTTTCTCACAAATATTTAATATGAGTTTTGGGTTTCTTGGAATTCAGTTTGGCTTTGCATTGCAAAATTCAAACGCTAGTGGTATACTTCGCAATTACGGCGCAGATGTTGAACATCTTTCATGGTTCTGGCTTGCTGCACCATTAGTCGGACTTATTGTTCAACCCATCGTTGGTCATTATAGCGATAGAACCTGGAATCGCCTTGGCAGGAGGCGACCTTATTTTTTATCAGGAGCTATTTTATCTTCGGCTGCATTGTTGTTGATGCCTAATGCCAATTTACTGGGAAAGATAGCTCCATTAGTTATTATTGGAGCAGGCTTTCTTATGATTATGGATGCTTGTTTTAATCTTTCTATGGAGCCTTTTCGGGCATTAGTAGCAGATAATCTTCCTGATTCACAACGAACACTGGGCTTCTCAATACAAACTTTTTTAATTGGCATTGGAGCTGTTATAGGTTCATGGTTGCCCTATGTACTTGCCACTTGGCTCGGTGTTTCAGAAAACGCTCCCCCGGGTGTAGTGGCAGATAATGTCAAAATAGCTTTTTATTGTGGTGCACTCGTTTTTATTATCAGTATTATTGTTACGGTAATTAAAACAAAGGAATACCCACCAGCAGAATATGAAAAGTATCACGGCAAGAATGAGGATCATCATGCTGGACTAGGGAATATTTTTACCGACCTTGGAAAAATGCCAAAAACCATGAGACAGTTAGGGCTTGTGCAGTTTTTTAGTTGGTTTGCTTTGTTTGGTATGTGGGTATTTACTACAGATTCAATCGCCACACATATTTTTCATTTGCCCATCGAGGATAAAAGCTCTATTATGTATCGAAAAGCACAAAGCTGGACTGGAGTTATTTTTGGTGTGTATAATGCAGTCTCATGCCTGTATGCATTATTTCTGCCTTCCGTTGCAGCAAAGATTGGGCGAAAAAATACACATGCTCTTTCATTGATTGTTGGAGGTATTGGATTAATATCTTTTTTCTTTGCACCCAATAAAGAATTTTTGATACTTTCTATGGCATGCGTAGGTATAGCATGGTCAAGTATTCTGGCGATGCCTTATGTAATACTGTCCGGTTCGATACCTGCAGGCAAAATAGGTATTTACATGGGCATATTTAATTTTTTTATTACGTTACCCCAAATCTTAAATGGTATTGTTGGAGGGCCTATGGTTAAGAATTTTTACAATAACCAACCGATTTACGCTATCGTAATGGCAGGTATTTTTATGTTATGTGCTGCAGTAAGTGTGGTTTATGTATATGATCCCGGGTCAATAAAAATTAAAGCAGAAAGATTAACCCTGTCATAAATCATAGAATGAAAAAACTTCTGATCCTTTCTCATTTCTTATTTCTTATTCCTTATTTCTCATTTCCCCAGGCTATTAAATGTTATCCAACCAACTGGTGGGTAGGGATGAAATGGAATAAATTACAGTTGGTAATTCATGAAACAAATCACAACACTATCCTTGCTGTAGATAAACTTGTAGTTAACTCTTCTTCTAGCGATTTAAAGATTATCAAAGTAAATAAAGTTGAGAATAAACGTTATCTCTTTTTAGATGTTGCTATCTCACCAAATGCAAGACCTCAAACAGTGACTATTTCTTTTGGTGGGGTTATAAAAAATGAATGGCGAAAAATTTTATTTGAACTAAAAGCCCGCCGTAACGGGACTGGAACTTCCTACGCACAGGGTATTACTTCAAAAGATTTTATTTATCTTATTATGCCGGATAGGTTTTCCAATGGTGATCCATCTAACGACCGGTTTATTGACATGCGTGACACATTGCTTGACAGAAACAATTCAATGTTAAGGCATGGCGGAGATATCAAAGGCATCACTAATCATCTTGATTATTTTAAAGAATTAGGCGTTACTGCTTTATGGCTTACTCCTGTTATGCAAAATGATATGCCGCTGGAAAAAGAACCGGTAGGAATGTTAAGCGGTTATCATGGTTACTGGATAACTGACCATTATGAAATTGATAAAAGATTTGGCGGGAAGCAGGCATACCTGGATTTAGTTGAAGCTGCACATAAAAAAGGTTTAAAAATTATCCAGGATGCGGTGTATAATCATGTAGGGGAGTATCATTGGTTTGTGCTTGATCCTCCCATGAATGACTGGCTGAACAACTGGCCATCATACCAGGGCACACATCACAGGGAAGAAGTTTTTATTGATCCGTATACATCTGCAATTGATAAAAAAATTATGACAGATGGATGGTTTGTACCACATCTTCCCGATCTTAACCTTGCCAACCCTTATGTGGCTAATTACATTATTCAAAATACCATTTGGGCTACAGAAGAATTTGGAATTGATGGATGGAGAGTTGATACATATAAATACAACGACGAGAAGTTTTTAATAAATATAAACAACGCCCTGGCGGCTGAATTTCCTGCTTTAACAGGTTTTGGAGAAGTTACATCAAACTCTGTAACAGCGAGTGCTTACTTTGCGAGGAACAATATAGTTACACCTGTAAAACATAATATGGAAGGGGTAACAGATTTCCCTGTATCAGGTGCAATGCTTGCCGGCGTGAATGAACCTTTCGGCTGGACAAATGGTGTAAACAGATTGTACATGACACTCGCCCAGGATGGATTATATAAGGATCCAAAACGCAATTGTATTTTTTTAGATAATCATGATATGGACAGGGTGTTCTCAGTTATTGGGGAGAGTTATAGTAAATATAAAATGGCAATAACCTGGCTGCTTACTTTAAGGGGAATTCCGCAATTGTATTATGGTACTGAAATTTTAATGAAGAATTTTAAGAACCCTTCAGATGGAATGGTAAGATTAGATTTCCCCGGTGGGTGGCAAGGTGATAAGGAAAATAAATTTACTGCAGCAGGCCGTAACAGTAATGAGAATGATGCTTACAATTATATAAAAAAACTCGCTAACTACAGAAAAACTTTATCTGCACTTACTACAGGCAAAACAATGCAATACATTCCCCAAAATGGATTGTATGTATATTTCAGATATGATGAAAAGCAAACAATAATGATAGTTTCAAATACTAATGATACAGCTACTAACATCAAAACAGACCGATTTAAAGAGAGGTTAAATGGCTTCACTAAAATGAAGAGTATAATCAGTGAAAGTATATCAGATATAAAAGATTTTTCTCTTGAAGGAATGACAAGCGGCGTGTATGAATTGATGAAATAATTTTTGGAGCAGATCGATCAACCGCAATATGGAAATTTGATAGCAAGATGAAGTTATTCCATATCAAACAGTCCCTTGTTTAATAATTGCAGCGCTCTTTCTTTATCATCTCTGGAAATTAATAAAGAAATATTATGTCGGCTTCCGCCGTAGCTTACCATGCGTACCGGGATTGATGAAATGGTTTCAAATATCTTTTTCATTACATCTTCTGTTTCTGTTATCTCATTACCAACAATTGAAACAATAGTTTGATTACTGTCAGTTTCAACAGTTCCAAAAACTTCAAGCTCTTTAATTATTTTTTTTAGATAAGTGTCATTATCTATAGTTACTGATACAGCCACTTCCGAAGTGGTAACCATATCTATGGAAGTGCGATATTTTTCAAATACCTCAAATATTTTTCTCAGGAAACCATACGCCAGCAACATTCTGCTGCTTTTTATTTTTATAGCAGTAATAAAATCCTTGGCAGCCACAGCCTTTACTCCAACACTGCCTGCATCACTTATTATTAGTGTTCCTTTGGCTTCAGGCTGTAACGTGTTTAATAATTTTACGGGTATGTTATAAGTTTGTGCAGGCCAGATGCTTGCCGGATGTAAAATTTTTGCACCAAAATAAGCCAGTTCCGCAGCTTCCTCAAAGCTTAATTGCTCAATAGGTTTTGTGGGGCTTACCACCCGGGGATCGTTATTATGCATCCCGTCAATATCAGTCCATATCTCACAGACGGAAGCATCAATAGCTGCGGCAATTAATGAAGCGCTGTAATCACTTCCGCCTCTTTTTAAATTATCCACTTCACCTTTGGCATTCCTGCAGATATATCCCTGGGTTACAAAAAGGTTATCTTTTTTATGCTTTTGTAATAATTGCGCAAGCTTCACTTTTATTGCTCCTATCTGCGGTTCTTCCAAAGCATCAATGGCCATAAAATCTAATGCCGGCAACCATTCATGTGGTATGTTTTGCTCATGGAGGTAAACTGAAAAAAGCTTTGAGCTTAACAGTTCACCTTGCGCAAGAATATCTTTATTCAAAGCATCGCTGTAAGAAATTTTTAAAATGATATTTAAGAATTCAAAGTGCTCGGCTACAATTGCCTTTGCTTTATTATAGGCATCTTCACCCTTAACTAATTTTATAATAAAATTCTGGTAATGAAGTTCCAGTGCGTCTATTTGTTGTTTTGCTCCTGCACGTTCTCCCTTTGATAAAGATTTACTTATTTCCGTTAAAGAATTAGTAGTTCCGCTAAGTGCACTCAGCACTACAATTTTAGGTTCATCATCACTGGTAATTAGCTTTGCGATTGAAAACATTCTCTCGGGCTTTCCTACACTGGTACCTCCAAATTTCATTACTTTCATTAGTATACTTGCTTTTAAGGGATGCAAATATAACGTTGATAATGGTAATGTGTAAATGCTGTAAGAAAAACGGAATAAACGGCAGCAGCATTTTTTATAATTCAATTTTAAATTTATCCGCCAGTAAAAGAAGATCATCAATCACAGGTTGAATAAGTGGTATACCATATTTCATTCTTTCTTCTGCAATTTCCCTTTCAATATCTCCCGGAATATAAACTCTCTTTTCACCTTCTGCTTTTTTAGAAGATTTAAATCTTTGTATCCAGTTATCCATATTATTTTTAAAATCCCCGGGCGTACGAAAAGCATCAATTCTCATTGCTCCAAAAAAATGGCCTATACCTTCACCGGGCATATTCTCAGGCATTGCTACATAGGCCGGAAATGGAGGAACCCAGGGCCCGTAATTAGCACCACTTAACACAGCAGAAAAAATATCAACAATAGCTCCCAATGCGTATCCCTTGTGGCTTCCCTGCTCCCTACTGCCGCCGAGTGGTAATAATGCTCCGCCACTTTTTACTTCATTTGCATTGGTGGATGGTTTGCCATCTTTCGTTTGAACCCAACCTAATGGAGCTTGCAAATTTTTTCTTTGTAAAATTTCCAGCTTTCCGTTAGCTGCTGTTGTGGTTGCAAAATCCGCCACAAATGCAGGCTCTTTTCCGGCAGGAATAGCAACTGCAATTGGATTTGTTCCCAGTAATCTTTCAACTGAAAAAGTTGGCGCTACTAATGCTGAGGCGTTGGTCATAGCAATGCCGATCATATCATTTTCCAAAGCCATCATTGCATAGCTTCCGGCAATGCCAAAGTGATTGCTGTTCTTTACACTTACCCACCCGGTTCCTACATTTTTTGCTTTATCAATAGCCACCTGCATTGCCTGCGGCGCTACTACTAAGCCTAACCCTGCACCGCCATCAACAACTGCAGTAGAAGGGGTTTGATGTACAATTTTAATAAGAGGAGCAGTATTAATGCGTTTCACTTCCCATAATCTAATATAACCACTTAGCCTCGCCACACCATGACTGTCAACTCCACGTACATCCGCTATAAGCAATGATCCCGCTGCAACTTTTGCGTCGTCATCGCTGCACCCCATCTTTAAAAAGATATTTTCACAAAACGAGAATAATTGCCTGTAGCTGTATTTTTTTGACATGAGCAAATGTAGGGTTAGTTATACTAAATTTGTGCGGCTGGGAAAGCCATAAGTCAAGTCTGTGCCTGGAATTAAAGCAACAATTCGTATACATCATTTTTTAATTTTAGTTTTAATTTTTACTTAAAAGAATGGGAAGAATATTTGAAGTACGTAAATCAACAATGTTTGCCCGTTGGGATAAGATGGCAAAACAATTTACCAGGATAGGTAAGGAGATTGACATGGCTGTAAAGCTCGGTGGCCCGGATCCGGATAATAACTCTGCATTACGGCGATGCATAATAAATGCAAAGGCTGTTAATATGCCCAAAGATCGTGTAGATGCTGCGATAAAAAGAGCTATGGGAAAAGATAAAACTGATTACCATGAAATGCTTTATGAAGGGTATGCGCCACATGGTGTAGCATTGCTCGTGGAAACAGCAACTGATAATGGTACAAGAACTGTAGCAAATGTGCGCATGCATTTTAATAAGGGGAATGGAGCTTTAGGGACCAGTGGCAGCGTGGCATTCATCTTTAACCGGATGGGAGAGTTCAAAATAAAAAATAACAATTTAAATATAGAAGAGCTTGAACTGGAGCTTATAGATTATGGCCTTGAAGAAATTGGAGAAGATGCTGAAGGTAATATTGTAATAAGAACTGCATACAATGAATTTGGCCACATGAGTAAGGCACTTGAAGAAAAAAGAATAGAAATTATAACTGCAGAACTTACACGCATACCGACCACAACCGTAGAATTAAATGAAGAACAATCCATTGAGGTTTTAAAGCTTGTTGATAATTTGGAACAGGATGATGATGTGCAAAAAGTGTATCATAATTTGAAGTGAGATTTAATTTCTTTTTACAATGTGTTTTAATTTTTCTGCAAAAGATATATTGATAAATCATTTACTATCTTAGCTATCTGTATCATTATATAATTTAATTTGCCCACATGGACTTTAAGCAAATACAAGAGTTAATTAAACTCATTAACAAAAGTAATATTGGAGAATTGAGTGTTGAAGAAAATGACTTTAAAATTACCATTAAGCAAAAAAAAGAAGATTTTCAAAATGTGATAATGCCTCCTCCTGCGCAAGCCCCTTTTCTACAGCCGGTGGCCAAACATGATTCTTCTAAAAATGGTAATAACGATACTGCTAAGGAAGATAGTTTCGTAACAATCAAAAGCCCTATGATAGGCACTTTTTACCGCCAGTCCAGTCCCGGCAAACCCATTTTTGTAAATGTTGGCGACGAAGTAGTTTCGGGTACGATCGTTTGTATTATTGAGGCAATGAAGTTGTTTAATGAAATTGAAAGTGAAGTAACAGGAAAAATTGTAAAGGTGTTGGTTGAAGATGCTTCACCCGTTGAATTTGATCAACCCTTATTTTTAGTGGAACCTTCTGCATAATCATCTGATTTTGAAAACTCAATAACTTGTATACATTAATCATTACACATAGCTTCCTTCAATTTAATTTTTAGTTGAGTTTGAATCACTTTCAAATTTTTAATGATGCCTGCTTTTATAATTAAGAAATCAATTCATTATCTTAATAGCTGATCAAAAATACAATGTTTAAAAAAATCTTAATAGCCAACCGCGGAGAAATTGCTTTGAGGATAATAAGGACTTGTAAGGAAATGGGTATTCGTACAGTGGCTATTTATTCTACTGCGGATAAAGATAGTTTGCACGTAAGATTTGCTGACGAGGCTGTATGCATTGGCAAGCCGGCCAGCGCTGATAGCTATTTAAATATGCCGCATATTATGGCTGCAGCAGAAATTACTAATGCAGATGCTATTCATCCCGGTTATGGTTTTTTAGCAGAGAATGCAAAATTTGCGCAAATATGCACTGATCATAAAATAAAATTTATTGGCCCCACTCCGGAAATGATAAGTTCCATGGGTGATAAGATAACTGCAAAGGAAACAATGGTAAAAGCCGGAGTACCTGTAGTGCCTGGTGGTAAAGGGCTTCTTAATAACATTGGCGAAGCGAAAAGCCTGGCTAAATCTATCGGATACCCTGTTATATTAAAAGCCACTGCCGGCGGAGGAGGTAAAGGTATGCGGGTAGTTTGGGAAGAAGGTCAGATTGAAAAATCATTTGATAATGCTAAAATCGAGGCAGCAGCATCTTTTAAAAATGATGGCATATACATGGAAAAATATGTAGAAGAGCCCCGGCATATTGAAATACAGGTGGCAGGAGATCAGTTTGGAACAGTATGTCATCTTAGTGAAAGAGATTGTTCTATCCAGCGGCGTCATCAAAAGTTGGTGGAAGAATCACCTTCCCCTTTTATGACCAAAGAACTGAGAGAAAAAATGGGTAATGCAGCCATTAAAGCCGCCTCTGCAATAAATTATGAGAGCGTTGGAACAGTAGAATTCCTGGTTGATAAAAACAGGGATTTTTATTTTATGGAGATGAATACACGTATACAGGTAGAACATTGTGTAACTGAAGAGGTAGTTAATTTTGATCTTATAAAGGAACAAATAAAAATAGCAAATGGTCATAAGATATCCGGTCGGGATTATTTTCCACAAATGCATGCTATTGAATGCAGAATAAATGCGGAAGATCCTTACAATGATTTTCGTCCTTCTCCCGGAAGAATAACCGTACTTCACCAGCCCGGCGGGCATGGTGTAAGGGTAGATAGTCATGCTTATGCCGGGTATGTTATTCCTCCTTATTATGATAGCATGATAGGTAAACTAATTTCAATTGCTCAAACAAGGGATGAGGCCATAAGCACCATGATACGGGCATTAAGCGAATATGTAATTGAAGGAATAAAAACAACTATTCCTTTTCATCAGAAACTCATGCTCAATGAGGATTTTCGCAGTGGTAACTTCACCACAAAATTTTTGGAAAGTTTCAAAATGAAATCTGATTAGGTCCTCATTTTAAACTACCGTGTTTCAAATTTTGGGGATGCTATTTAATTTCATCACTGCATAAATAATCATTTTTTATAATCACTTACAACCATCCATCACTTTATATTTATTAAAAGCACTTCAGTTATTTAAATTTATTACCTCAATCAATTAATATGAAATCAGCAATATTTTTACTTTTTGCAACACTGTGTATTATATTGAATACATCTTCCCAAAACTTAACAACACTTCCGGATGGTGGAAATAAAAAAGCATCCGTATCTGAACGTATCGGTATAACAGATGTAACTATACATTATAACAGGCCCGCAGTTAAAGGCCGGGAAGGAAAGATATGGGGAACCCTTGTTCACAAAGGATTCACTGATCTTGAATTTGGTACCAGCAAGGTTGCACCATGGCGGGCGGGGGCTAATGAGAATACCACTATAAGCTTTAGCACAGATGTTATGGTAGAAGGCAAACCTGTAAAGGCAGGCACTTACGGGTTTTTTATTGCATATGGGGAGGAAAACAGTACATTAATTTTTAGTAATACTAACCAGGCATGGGGTTCTTTTTTTTATAATGATAAAGAAGATGCACTAAGAGTTAACGTAACACCGGTTAAGCTTACTGAAAATGTTGAAAGGCTTAAATATGAATTCAGTGACGAAAATGAGAACAGCGCAGTAATTGCATTGCTGTGGGAAAAATTAAAAATCCCATTTAAAGTTGAAGTTGATTATGTAAAAACTCAAATTGAATCTTTTAAAAATGAATTAAGAAGTGATAAGGGATTTAATTCAGATGCCTGGGTACAGGCTGCCCAATTTGCTGTAATGCATAATACCAATCTTGAAGATGCAGTGCAATGGAGTGACTATGCAATCAACGCCCCTTTTGTTGGACAAAAGAATTTTAAAACCCTAAGTGCCAAAGCTTCTGTTTTAAATAAAATGGGTAAAACAGCAGAAGGGGACGCTGCAATGAAAGAGGCTTTGCCATTAGCAACTATGATTGAATTACATCAGTATGGGCGTATGTTGTTGAATCAGAAAAAGCCTAAAGAAGCATTGGAGATTTTTAAATTAAATGCACAAAAAAACCCTAATGCTTTCACTACCAGCGTTGGGCTGGCAAGAGGCTATTCAGCTAATGGTGATTTTAAAACTGCATTGAAATATATGAACACGGCACTTCCCCTTGCACCGGATAAGGCAAATAAAGATGCGGTAGGAAATATGGTGAAATTGCTGGAAGAAGGAAAAGATGTGAATCAATAAAGCGTTGATTCACTTTCGGATAAAATGATTTATTAACCTTCTGACTCACTATTTATTCAATAAGCCTTGATGCTTGTTTGCCCTTCGCAATATTTTTTTGACGAGAAACTATTTGAAGCTATTTATTAATGCAAATTTTTGATACCTAATCTTTTCTTCTTTATAATTAGTCCATTCCTTATAACAATATTTAATGTTTAATAAAGGTTGCGTTCTCATCTTAGAACTGTAGAAAAACTTTCTTTTTTTTAAGGATTGATGAGCATAAATCTTCAGGTGCTGTTTTACTAATCTTCATAATTTTTATTATCCTGAATTTCCTAAGTGGAAGAATTAAACCTATATGGTGTAGGATTGATGCATGAAAACCAATCATTTTATTTTATGATGTAATGTTGATGTAGTAGTTAATTATTAATCTTTTTTTTTCTCCTATATTTTTGAACGAATATATAATTGAAGTACTCAAACATTCTCCACACTTAAAAAGCAATAATGAAATTTTTACCCTCCATTGTACTTTTTTTTCTTTGCCAATTATCCTATAGTCAAAATAACCGTATTGGTATTTTTGACAGAAATGCCGATATAGGAAAACCCAAAAACGCTGGTTCTTCACGTTATGATGCTGCTTCCCAGGCTTACTATATTAAAGGCTCCGGCACTAACATATGGTTCAACAGAGATGAATTTCAATTCTTATATAAAAAAATTAATGGGGATTTTATCCTTACTGCAAATTTTGAATTTCTTGGCGAAAAAGGAAACGGACATAGAAAAATAGGCTGGATGATCAGGGAATCTTTAGATGAAGGTGCCGCAAGTTATAACGCAGTTACTCATGGTGATGGGCTTGCCGTTTTACAATGGAGGCCATTAAGAGGCGCTTATATGAGAGACCCGCAGGAAGAAATTTTCTTTGCAAAAAAAATTGTTTTTCAAACTATGCAGTTAGAGCGTAGCGGTAAAATAATAACTATGAGAGTGGCTAACTATGGAGAACCTTTACAGGATGTTGGGTCTGCAGAGATGTATAACATGAGGGATTCTGTGTTTGCCGGATTATACGTTTGCTCTCACGATTCAAATAAAGTTGAGGAGGCAAAAATGTGGAACGTACGGATTGATAAGCCTGTTAATAATAAGTATAGTCCCAATCCGCAAACGGCTCTGCCACCAGTGCGTGACATTTTGGGCTGCCGCATGGAAATAATGAATGTGTTTGATGGAGCAAGAAAAGTGATACATGAATCAGCGGGGAAATTTGAAGCGCCAAACTGGATGCCTGATGGAAAAAAACTTTTATTTAATGAAAAAGGTTCTATCTATACAATTCCAATAGAAGGGGGTACGCCCGAAAAACTAAATACCGGTTCGGCTGATAATATAAATAATGATCATGGCATTTCTTTCAATGGTAAAATGCTTGCAATAAGTCATCAAAGAGCAGGCTTACCCGGTGGGGGGTCTACTGTATATGTACTTCCTGTTTCCGGAGGTGATCCGAAACTGCTTACTGAACAAACTCCATCATACTGGCATGGCTGGGCACCGGATGGAAAAGAAGTAGCAGTAGTAGGTCAAAGAAATGGAAGTAACATTTATAATCTTTACAAGGTTTCAGTAAATAACGGAGCAGAGGTTGCAATTACAAACAATACCCAGGGGCATGTGGATGGGCCAGAGTATTCTCCTGATGGAAAATATATTTATTATAATGCAAACCCAACAGGAACAATGCAGATCTGGCGGCTAAAGCCCGATGGTTCAGGTAAAGAACAACTTACATTTGATGAGCGCCATAACTGGTTTCCGCATATTTCACCTGATGGTAAGTGGATTGTTTACATTTCTTTTCCTAACGATATAGAACCAAACGGCCACCCATCCTATAAAAAAGTAACATTAAATTTAATGCCTGTAGCGGGTGGTGCGCCGCGTGTGATTGCTTATTTATACGGAGGGCAAGGTACACTCAATGTTAATTCGTGGTCACCCGATAGCAAACATATAGCCTTTGTAAGTAATTCTGAAAAACCACAGTGATAAAGAACACTGCTACTATCTAATTTATAATTTTTCTATTTTTCATAAGCAAACTGCACGTTCTGTTTCTACGGAAGGTGCTTTTTTTAGAGGACTCTCTGTTACTTCAAATCATATTAATATCGGTGTATGCCAGCTTAGATAATAATTATGCATAAAATCTTTAAATCTGGCCGTATAAAAGGGTCTTCTCACATATAGATCAAACAATATTAAAATTCCTTCTGTCTTAAATTAACTTCAAAATTTAATGATCCTCTAATTAATCTATTGACGATTATTATTTGAAGAATATACAACTAAAAAATATTCATAACTCTTCATTTTAATCATACTTCCAAATTAGAAAATAGTAGCCACACCCCGATAAAATTTATTCTAAAATTATTGATGTATAAATGAAGTATTAAAAAAAGCTGATAAGGCTTAAGCAACTTACCTGATGTATTATTGATGTAGATGTTTATTAGTGTCTGCTAAGCTTCATTGTTAGATTTGGAAAACTATTTAATAAACAATAACACAGCAATTACAATTGTATTGTTGTTATTTCTAACAATTAAAACGAACTGTTTTATGAAAAAAATCAGCTTGCTCACTAAAGGATCTTTTTTATTTATTGCGTTTTTTTTCACTACCGGAATTTTTGCTCAGAAAATAGTAAGTGGTCGCATATTAAACGAAAATGATAACCAACCAATTCAGGATGCTACGATCCTGGTAAAAGGCAGTAAGGTTGGTACACAAACATCGCCGGATGGTTCATTCTCAATAAATACACCACGTGATAATAGCATATTAGTAGTTACTGTTGTAGGATTTGAGCGAATGGAAATACCAGTTTCCGGCAGAACCACTATTGGTAATGTTACTTTAAAATCATCTTCTGTAAATTTAAATGAGGTGATTGTAACGGGCTATACATCACAAAGAAAGAAAGATATCACAGGCTCAGTGTCCGTTATAAATGTAAATAATATGAAGGCTATACCTTCAGGCACTATCGAATCCATATTGCAGGGCCAGGCATCAGGTGTAACAGTTATCAACTCCGGAGCACCGGGCAGCCCGAGCAATGTGCGGATACGTGGGGTTACTTCTACCGGCAATGTAGATCCACTTGTTATTATTGATGGAACGCAAGGTAATATGCATGATCTCAACCCGAATGACATACAATCAATACAAGTTTTAAAAGACGCAGGAGCCGCAGCTATTTACGGGGTTAGGGGCTCAAATGGTGTAATTATCATAACTACTAAAAAGGGAATAAAGGGTAAACCTGTGGTGACTTATGATGGTTATGTGGGAACCCAACGCCCGCTTAAAAATGGCTGGAACCTGGCTAACCCAACAGAAAATGCAAATGCAATTTGGGAGCAATATAAAAATAGCGGTATTGCAGCTTCCCATAAACAGTATGGCAGCGGAGCTACACCGGTTATTCCAGATTACATTACTCCAACGGCCGGTAAAGAGGGAGATCCTTTAACTAACCCTGCCACATATGCTTTGTACAAAAACCAGATAACAAGGGCCAACAAAGCCGGAACAGACTGGTTTCACGAGATATTTAAACCAGCCCTTGTTCAGGATCATAATGTATCAATTAGAGGCGGAGGTGATAAATCCACTTACCTGTTCTCTATGAATTATCATGACCAGGATGGCACACTAATCTATAATTATCTGAAACGATATTCCATAAGGATGAATTCTACCTTTGACCTCTCAGATCATATACGTGTTGGCGAAACTGTTTATGCTTTTTACAAGAATAACCCAGCCTATTTAAATTTACCGGGTGTTAACAATGGAAATTCTATTAATTACGCATACCGAATGCCGGCGATTGTACCCATATATGATATCATGGGGAATTTTGCAGGCGGTGGTTCACAAAGTTTGGGAAATGCATCAAACCCGGTTGCAGTAATGGCCCGTACAAAAGATAATAAGGGAAATGACTGGCAGATTATGGGAAATGTATTTGCCGAAATTGACTTCCTTAAGCATTTTACGCTAAGAAGTACTTTTGGTGGTGGTGTTGACTTCTTTAATAGTAATGCTTTTGTTTTTACTGCATATGAGGCAGCAGAAAACAGTTCGAATCCAAACAGCTTTATTGAGAATTATGGGTATACCAGTAGTCGTACATTGACTAATACCCTTAAATATTCAAACCTCTTTGGCACCAAACACAAAGTAGACGTATTAATAGGAAGCGAGGCCATCAGCAATTACGGAAGAATTATTTCGGCTTCCAGGGGGAGCTATTATGTAACTAATTTGAATAATCTTACCGTTGATCCAAATCTTTGGACGCTTAATTTTGGATCGGCTACAAGCCAATCCAATTCAAATATCGGTATCAACGGATATCCTACTCCGTACGAAAATGCCTTGCTCTCTTTCTTTGGCAGAGTTGATTATGCCTTTAATGATAAATATCTTTTGTCGGGCACTTTGAGGAGAGACGGATCATCTCTGTTTGCTAAAGATTACCGGTGGGGGTATTTTCCATCAGTAACTGCCGGTTGGAGAGTTTCCGAGGAAAGTTTTATGAAAAACATTTCCTGGCTTAATGATCTAAAACTTCGTGGTGGATGGGGTAAACTAGGATCCATCAGCAATATAGAAAGAAGTGCTCCGTACAATGCTTTCACTACGTTTGCTTCCAGTGCTGTATATTCTTACTATGATATTAATGGATCTAGTACATCACCTGCGCAGGGATTATACACAGCTCAATATGGCAACCCATTTACTACATGGGAAGAAGATGCCATAACAAATATTGGATTAGATGCAACTTTATTCAAAAATAAGCTTGAGCTCTCGTTCGAATGGTACAAAAAAGACATAAACGGACTTTTACTGCCCCCGGCACCAGCTGCTACCATTATAGGAAGTGCAATTGCTCCGTATGTTAACTTCGGAAATATATCAAATAAGGGTATTGACCTTTCTGCGACTTATCATGGCAGGCTCAACAAAGATTTTTCTTATGACATCACAAGCACATTTACTTCTTACGACAACAAAGTAGTAAGTGTACCAGGACCAACTACCTACAGGGATTTTGGAAACTCCAGGATGGAAACGGGGTATCCGATAGGTTCGTTCTTTGGCTATCAGGTTTTAGGCATTTTTCAAAATGATGCGGATGTTGGTAAAGCACCAACGCAGGATCAAGCAAAACCTGGCCGCTTTCAATACGGTGATGTAAATAGAGATGGTAAAATTAACGCAAGCGACAGAACACATTTTGGTAATCCTAACCCTGATTTTACTGCAGGTTTAAATGTTGCTCTTGGTTATAAGAATTTTGATTTTACCATGTTCTGGTATACCTGTATAGGGAACGATGTAATTAATAATGTAAGAGCATCTATAGATTTTCCACAGCAATTCGATGTAGCCATTAGTAAAGATGCCGTATACAATTCATGGAGGCCTGACAGACCAAATGCGAAAGTCCCAATTCTTGAGAGATCAGCAAACTTTAGCAACATTGCTGTTTTCAATTCTTATCTCATGGAAAGCGGATCTTATTTGCGTTGTAAAAACCTTTCTTTAGGCTATTCATTACCAGCAGAAAAGTTTACAAAACTTGGAGTATCTAAGTTTAGGGTATATGTGCAGGCAGTTAATTTAATTACTATAACAAACTATACAGGTCTTGATCCTGAATTGCCAGGCAGCACAATTACAAGTACCAATTTTGGTGTGGATGGTGGTACTTATCCTACAAATCAGCCTATGTATACTGTTGGCGTAAACCTAACTTTTAAATAACTTATAATTATTATTACATGAAAAGATATTATAACAAATACGCTATAGCTGCACTACTAATTGTCGCAGCAGGTATAATAATTTCCTGCAAAAAATTTTTAGATAAAAATCCAATCGGGCAGCTCTCAGAAGGAAATGTGACCACCAAAGCAGGTGTTCAGTCATTACTTATAGGAGACTACTCTTTGTTGGATGGACAGCTTGGATTAAGGTATGGAAATACTGATATTACAGGTATCACCTATGGAGCTGCCTGCTCAAATTGGGTGTATGGAAGTATATGCGCTGATGATTCATACAAAGGTTCAACGCCAACTGATCAACCGCCGATGGTGTTGTTAGCCACCTGGTCTTTGTCCACTGCCACATCAACTTACATGAATTTAAAGTGGCAAATACTATATAGTGGCATTCAGCGTGCAAACGATGTCCTGCGGATATTACCCAAAGTAGCAGAACTTACAGACGCAGAGAAAAAAGTTATGGAAGCTGAGGCTAAATTTTTACGGGCACACTATCACATGGATGCACAAAAAATGTGGAACAATCCTCCTTATGTAGATGAAACTGTATCGTTTGAAAATAATAATCCTCCACCAAACGTAGATGGTTCCGGAAATTTTATTAACATCTGGCCTAAAATAGAAGCAGATCTTCAATTCGCAATTGCTAATCTGCCTCCAACCCAACCCCAGGTAGGAAGAGCCAACAGTTGGGCGGCCAAGGCTTATTTAGCAAAGGCTTATATGTTTCAAGATAGCTATGCAAAAGCAAAACCAGTGTTGGAAGATCTTATTACAAATGGCGTTACTGCAGGTGGAAAAAAATATGCGCTTATAAATTTTGAAGACAATTTTAACGCACAAACGAAAAACGGCGCTGAGTCAGTATTCGCATGCCAGATGTCAGTCAATGACGGCTCTCAGTTGAATGGTAATTTTGGTGATGTTTTAAATTTCCCTAATGGAACCGGTGCCCCGGGCGGCTGTTGTGGTTTTAATAATCCTTCATGGAACCTGGTTAATGCCTATAAAACAGATGCTAATGGATTGCCGTTATTAGACACATGGAATGATGGTAAGATTGTAAGTGATACCACCGGCGGCTCTGCAAATCTTTATACAGGCACACTGGATCCCCGTATTGACTTAACCATCGGCAGACCTGGGATACCATACCTGGATTGGGGTCCTCAATCAATTGCATGGATACGCAGCCCGGCAGACAATGGCATTTTCAACCCCAGGAAAAATGTATATGCAAAAAGCCAGTTCGGAACTCTTTCATCAACTGAAACGGCGTTTTGGGGAGCTACTCAAATAAATGCAAACAATTATATTTTCATTCGCTTTGCTGATATTATTTTATGGGCAGCTGAATGTGAATTAGAGTTGGGTACTCTTGATAAAGCACAGGACTACGTTAATCAAATCCGAAACAGAGCTGCTGATCCCACAGGTTGGGTTTACAAAAATGCTACTTATAGTGCTTCCAGTTCAAAGTATTCACCACAAACAACTCCTGCGGATAATTATTTGATTAAGCCTTATCCTGCAGGCAATTTTGCTACAGGTGGAAAAGAATATGCCCGCAAAGCTATTCAGTTTGAAAGAAGATTAGAACTCGCAATGGAAGGCCACCGATTTTTTGATTTGCAACGCTGGGATAACGGCACAGGTTTTATGGCTAATACTCTTAATACTTATCAGTCAGTTGAGAAAAACAGGAAATCATTTTTCTATGCAAATCCTACAGCCCAGTTTCACAAGGGTATTAATGAGTTCTACCCTGTGCCTCAGGCGCAAATAGATATTCAGAATTCAACAGGTACCGTATCTTTAAAACAGAATCCAGGGTATAATTAATGTTCAATAAAACAATTAAAAGAAGCAGGATTTTTATTCTGCTTCTTTTAATTTTACACCTGTTATCACCCCATGATCTTTCCTAACTATAATCTTTTAATAAAGCTCTTCTTATGAAACAATTTTTTTCATTTTTAATGTTCGTTTCATTATCCTCCGGTCTTATTCCTGATAACACTTTTGCAGATGATCACAAAACGCTGGCTATAGGAAGCAAGGCGCCTGATTTTAAACTGCCTGGGATTGATGGGAAAAGTTATTCACTGGCCTCATTTAAAAATGCCAAAATATTAGTGATGGTTTTTACCTGCAATCACTGCCCTACTGCACAGGCATATGAAGAAAGATTAATCCGCCTTACAAAAGAATATAAACCGAAAGGAGTAGCGGTTGTGGCTATAATGCCTAATGATCCAAAATCTGTTCAGCTAAATGAATTAGGCTATGCTGACCTGGGAGATTCATTTGCAGAAATGAAAATACATGCAAAAAGAAAGAACTTTAATTTCCCTTATTTATTTGACGGTGAGCATGAAACAATGGCTAAAGCTTATGGCCCTGTTGCTACACCGCATATTTTCATTTTTGATAAAGAACGCAAATTAAGATACCAGGGCCGTATTGATGATGTAGAAAAACCCACCAAAGTCCCCAACAACTTAGACGCAAAAAATGCGATTGATGCACTGTTGGCTGATAAAGAAGTAGAAGTAAAAACAACAAAGGTATTTGGATGCTCAATAAAATGGGCTGAAAAAGAAGACCTTGTAGCAAAGTCTGACAAGGAATGGGCTAAGCATCCGGTAGCTTTAGAAATGATTGACGAAGCCGGCATTAAAGATTTGGTAAAGAATAACTCTGACAAACTGCGTTTAATAAATGTTTGGGCTACATGGTGCGGCCCATGTGTAAATGAGTTTCCCTCTTTTATAACTATTAACAGGATGTACAGGGCAAGAGATTTTGAATTCATTAGTATAAGTGCTGATAACCCTGAAAAGAAGGATAAGGTTTTAAAATTTTTACAAAACCTGCAGGCTGCAAATACTAATTATTTATTTAGTATAGATGATAAATATAAATTGATTGAAGCTATAGACCCCAACTGGAATGGAGCTCTTCCATATACCATTTTAATTGAGCCCGGTGGTAAAATAGTTTATGCAAAACAGGGAACTATTAATGCTATGGAAATGAAGACAAGAATTGTTGACAACAAATTAATCGGAAGATTTTATTGAAAGATAATTTT
>JBDSAQ010000524.1:0-4675 GCA_039922095.1 Ginsengibacter sp.
CCTATCAAATTGTATACAACTGCAAAACATAAATTAATAGCTATAAAAAAAATAAAAATTCCAGAATAGAATTGCCATCCGGGCAAATGCAATAAGGCATGATAAAGGCTTATTTTTTTAAAGAAACTTATTCCTTTTTTTTCAATATTAGGAACCCCGTTTTTATTCACAAATCTTCCTCCATAATCAGCAGAGTTTACCCCAAAGCCCGTATTGATCTCTGGTTCAGCTTTGGTATTAAGTTTTCGAAATAAGGACATATTTTGTTGAGCGTTTTTTTGAAGAGTATTTATATAAGCCAATGAATATAAAAATAATAGTTGCCATTAGCGCTGCTGACAATTTTAAGTTATCTGAAGCTTTATGTAAACTATAATATAAGCAGGTATACAGCATAAGCATAAGCACAAATGTTTGCGCCAAAGCTTTTACAGGTATCAAAGATAAAATATCTGTTTGCAATACTTTGGCCGATTGCGATAAATAATAAAACGCCTGGCAATATGTGGCTAATACTATGGCCAATGCTATACCCCTGGTACCAAGGAACGGATAAAATAAAGTCATCAGTATTACAGCAAGGATAATATCCAATAAAGAGCCTGTCATAATTTTATTTCCATGCTGATAATATTGAAGTATGCTTCCGTAATTATTTATTCTTACTGGTAAAATAAAAATGCTGATTAAAAAGATTGGAACAGATGCATTGTATTTATTTTTAAAAACAACGGAAAACAATTCAAAGCGAAAGAATAATAAAAATAAAAAAAGCGGAAAAACAATCAGTGATAAAAGGCGGAAGCTTTCTTTAAATAACTGCATAACTTTTTCCTTTGTTGAAATATTTTTCGAAATTTCAATAAGCATTACACTTCCAACAACACTTACCAGCAAGCCAAATAAGGGAATTTCAAATGAACCATTAAAGAAGAGGGCAAATTCGCCGGGAGTAAGCAGGTAAACCAATAGCAGCTTATCAATCCACCGGGAAAGTACTCCTGTAATATCATTTAAGCCAAGGTAGGTCCAGTGTTTGAAATATTGCTTATCATTCAACGGCCCGGGTATCACACTGGTTTTCTGCCTAAAAAAAAACATCCCTGTAAATCTTGCTATGCTCAAAATTATTATTCCTTCTATCAAATTTGATAAATTATAACCTTTGGATAAAATATAATAATGCCAGCCAAAAAATAAGAGGGAGTAGATAAAATTAATGATGAATACAATTCTCTCTTTATGAGATTTTATAAGCAATGTTTCTAAAACTGTACTTATGATTTGTATGAGAACAAAAAGGATTAATAAAAATTTTACACCAATAGAAAAATTTTTTCCGTACCAAAAAAATATACTCATGCTTACCATCAGCAATAACAAATAAGCCGATATAATCTTTATTAAATGTTTTTTAGCAAAGGCAAAAAATGAGGATAAGTTTGAAGAGAGCAGCAACGCCGTAATACCAAAACTGATGGTTACAGTTAATAAATTAGTATACATCCACACGCTTTGAAAAGTGCCATAATCATCATAGCTAAGTTTGCGGGAATAAATTATGGTGATAAAAAAAAGCATGATTACCGGCATTGCTTTCCCCAAAAAAAGATACACGGATTTCTGCACCGGGATGCCGTTATATTTTGGTTGCACTGAATTGCTCACACTTGGTTTTGTCTAATTTTTTAATTATCACAGCCGGGTTCCCTGCAATTACACAATATCCTTCAGCAAAACTTTTAGTAACAACCGAGCCTGCCCCTACAATGGTAAAATCCCCAAGTTGTACCGAGGGTAATATTATTGCATTCATCCCTACCCAGCAGAATTTCCCTATCAGGATAGATGGGGCCTTAACATGTTGCAGGTTATTTATTGGATCATGATTGGCAGAAATAATCCCAACATTGGGCCCGATATTAGTATAGTCGCCGATTGTTATGCCATTGGAAGCTTCAATATAATTACCTGGAGAATCACCCGGGAAAACGTTCTTGCCCCTGGTAATATTTTCGGGATGATGTATGGTACTGGTAAAATGCACAGCCCATTTTACATTCCTGTTCTGCCTCATTACATATTTTGAAAAAATATGGGCTATATAAAAGTTCAACCCGACATCATTTCTAAGCCTGAAAATTTTTTGCAACAAGCGCTTAGTCATGCCTGATATTTTAAAATTAACGGGACCTTTCTTCCAATTATATGAGTATCCCTTTTTGTAAAAAAAGGAAAAATTAAAACCAGCATTTCTATAAAAAAAACATCAGCAAAAACATAGGTGCACACATGTATAATTATTGGAAGCAGAATTAAAAGCCTGTCATATTTTTTTGTAAAAAAACCAATGATCATTAAGCCTTCTGATAAAAATATAAAAGTGTTACCGATATTAACCAGCACCGGATGAGCTATAAGAAATTTAAATAATACAGACATAAAAGAACCCGGATTATGATATATATATTCTGCTAAATTTATTTTTAACGAAGCAATTCCCTGGTTCCAATAAAAAAAAGAGTTGTTTATCCAAATCTTCCAGATGAATGACATCACATAAATGTAACAAATATAATAGCGCATACCTTCCCACGCCAGGTTCCATATTTTATCCTTTTTAAACCAGAAGGGGAAAGTGATAAGCATCATAACAGAAAGGGGATGGGAGTGGTGAACTATAAAGGTGTTATAGGTGACTGCATATATAAAAAATAACAAACTAAATACTATAATAAATATTCTTTTAAGGGGGAAAATAATGCTTAATCCACAGGTTAAAAAAAGAAAGGCATCAAATAATATTGCTGCCTTTTGGTTATAAACTATAAGCTCCGGAATTTTTAAAAACTTATATACCCAATAAGTAAGATCCAGGTTCAGATAAAATAAAGCCGGTTGCAACAAATGTGAAGGCGTTACCTGCAGGTAGAAGCGAAACAGAAGAGAAGTAAAAATAAAAATGAATACCAATCGGCTGATAATGATCCTGTGTTTTTCATCTTCGCCTATCATATCAGTTTATATATAAGCTTTGCGGATAATTTTTTTACATCGTCATTGTTTTGCCACGCAACTTTTATTTCATACACCTCAATTTTGTAAACGGTTTTTTTTATATGTTGCTCTATGTATCGTTTATACCAGCCTGCAAATTTTTTTAACTCCGCAGTATCATTATAAAATTTCAATCCCGGTAATACTTTTTTGAATAACGGGTGATTTACATTCCAGTTATCTATATAAGCTTTGAGAGGATCAGTATCATTGTTCATTTTCATTGTAATGAAATAATCCAATGTATTTGTAAAAAATAACTTCTTAGGTTCAATCCACGTATGGGGAAATGAGAGTAGCTCATTATCATTATATCTTACTTCTAAAAAAGAATAAGTTTTTTGCGGAGGTATCTGGTAAGAATAAAGGTCCCATTTAAAAAGCGGTGTATGCTCTGTTTTAAAGATAAAATTTGCCGCAAGACTAAGTATTGCAAATAGCACGACCACAACAAATAAGAATTTGTTTGCATAAAATAATCTTATGAAATAAAACTTTGATCTCATTTGATTTTTTTCAGCATTCAGCATTTTAAAAATAAAAATAGCTATTATAAAATTTTACTTACTTCAATTTATAAATGTATTCTCAAAAAAGGTAAGCAAAATTTATGTTTCCGGACATCCTGATTATCTGCTGGTGTATGTTTGAATGCGGCTTATCTTAGGCATCATATGCATGTCTCATTACATTACCTTTGCAGCGTTTATTAAATTATTTCCCAAAAAATGAAGAACATCCGGAATTTCTGCATTATCGCACATATTGATCATGGAAAGAGTACGCTGGCAGATCGTTTGCTGGAATTCACCCACACTATAAATGACAGGGATATGCAGGCCCAGGTGTTGGATAATATGGATTTGGAAAGAGAAAAAGGAATTACTATTAAAAGCCATGCAATACAAATTAATTATGAGCTTAACGGGGAAGATTATGTATTAAACCTTATTGATACTCCCGGCCATGTGGATTTTAGTTATGAAGTGAGCAGGGCTCTTGCAGCCTGTGAAGGCGCCTTACTTTTAGTTGATGCGTCACAGGGTATACAGGCACAAACTATTTCTAATTTATATCTCGCCATCGAAAATAATCTTGAGATAATCCCTGTTATTAATAAGATTGATATGGATGGTGCGATGATACCGGAAGTTCAGGATCAGATAGTAGAGTTGATAGGATGTAAGCAGGAAGATATTTTATTGGCAAGCGCCAAAACAGGTATTGGAATTGAAGAAATTCTTGCGGCGATAATTTTACGTATTCCTGCGCCAAAGGGTAATCCGGATGAGCCTTTACAGGCACTCATATTTGACAGTGTATTTAATTCATTCCGGGGTATTATTATTTACTACAGGATATTTAACGGCACATTAAAAAAAGGAGATAAGATAAGATTTGCCAATGTAGGTTTTGAATACAATGCTGATGAAGTAGGTATTTTGAAATTAGGGATGGAGCCCAAAAGCGCTGTGATGGCCGGCGATGTTGGCTATATAATCACAGGGATTAAAAATGCAAAAGAAGTAAAAGTTGGTGATACAATAACGCTGGTAAATAACCCATGCAAAGAAGCTATTAGAGGCTTTGAAGAAGTGAAACCTATGGTTTTTGCCGG
>JBDSAQ010000525.1:0-7419 GCA_039922095.1 Ginsengibacter sp.
ATGATGCTGCAACTACGACAGGCGATAAGCTTAATGTAATTATGAAAGAATGGTATTTAGCTTCATGGGGTAATGGTGTTGAGCCTTATAATTTTTATCGCAGAACTGGTAAGCCAGACAATTTACAGTTGGCCCTAAATCCAACTCCCGGATCATTTATAAGATCATTTTTTTACCCTGCTGTATATGCGAACCTAAACAATACTGCAACTCAAAAAGCTACCACTGGTGTTAAGGTGTTTTGGGATACCAATCCTGATAATTTTATTAAATAATTAAACAGACAGTTGAAATGAAAAAATATACTATTATCCTTATAAGTGTTTTTATGCTTATTGGATTTTCATGTAAAAAGAACGCCAATATATATGATTTTGAGACTTTAACTATAGGATCATACTTAACGTTGGATAAAGTAAATAATACAACAATTGACTATGC
Source organism: Ginsengibacter sp. (assembly GCA_039922095.1). Lineage (GTDB taxonomy): Bacteria > Bacteroidota > Bacteroidia > Chitinophagales > Chitinophagaceae > Ginsengibacter. The sequence goes on from JBDSAQ010000525.1 coordinate 442, forward strand.
CAATTTAGCTGCAAGTAAGGTAAGTATACAGGTGAGCAGTAAAGGATCACCAGTTGAGAAGTTAGCTATCTATGTAGTAGAAGGAGCTTCACTTGATAAAACTGCATGGAAATTAATAAAAACAGTACCATTCACCCAGGCCATCACTCTTGAAGTTACTGCTGCCGAAATATCAACTGCATTAGGAGCAATTAAGCCCGGTAATACCTATACTATATATAATGAGATTGAAACAAAAGATGGGCGAAAATTTTCTTCGATAAATATGGATGCGGATTTTGAAGGCCAGGCCGGATACCAGATGGCAATGTCATGGACAGCCACAACCACATGCCCATACGATCAATCCGTTTTTACAGGAAGTTTTTCAGTAACAAAAGATACCTGGCAGGATTATGCAATAGGTGACCTTGTTGATGTACAACCAGGGCCCGGAGCAAATCAAATAACCATTTTTGCATATCCTTCACCAGCCTTTGGTACTAACAGAAAAGGTGTGGTGCTAAATGTTAATCCTGCTGACAGGTCAGTTGTTATTCCGGAACAACTTGTGGGTGATTACGGAGCAGATACTGATGTATCAATGAGAGGAACGGGTAGTGTAAATTCATGTACAAAAACTATTACCCTAACAGGTATTGTGTTTATGCAGGGAGGTGCGGTTTATGGTAGTGGAGTTCAGCTTACGCTTAAGAAATAATTTCTATGATATAAAATTGGGCTGCTCAAAGAGCAGCCTTTTTTTTTATCTGTATATTTTAAATAAACGGTTTATTTCTCCATGAAAAATCAATAGTAACTTTTTAAATGTTCCCATCACATTATCTGATTAATTTTAAAAGTGCGGAATGCCAAACCAAAAAATCCTCATGGTTTGTATCAGAATATCTGCACTTCGTCGCCACATTTTCAAAATAGCGCTTATTCTATAATTATATTATTAATTTGTTGCGATGAAGAAAGTTTGGTATTCAAAAAGATGGGTCACAATTGTTGTTCATGCCCTTGCGTGGATACTTTTATTTTCATTGCCATACCTGTTAACTTCTTCTTATAACAATAAGGAACCTAAGCATATTGATACAGGATCAGGATCCTGGGGCTTTATGTTTTCTCTATTGATGAATATAACGTGGGTGATATTTTTTTATCTGAATGCTCATGTAATAATGCCGCGTTTTTTTCACAAAAGAAAATATTTAAAATATTCCGCTATTCTGTTGCTCATTTTTATATGGATATTATTACAGAGTGCGATCTTAAAAAATATATTCATCGGCGATATTGACCATTTCAATTTGGGCAGGCATGTAATGTTTCATGTATTTGTGTTCTTATCCATCCTCTCTGCCAGCATAGCTTACCAGTTGCTGCGGGATAAACAAAAGACGGATAAACTGGCAAAGGAAAGAGAGAATGAAAATTTAAAAACCGAATTATCTCTTCTTCGTTCGCAGGTAAGCCCTCACTTCATGTTTAATGTGTTAAATAATATGGTTTCACTTGCAAGAAAAAAATCAGATCTGCTGGAGCCTTCCCTCATAAAATTATCTTCACTTATGCGGTATATGTTGTATGAAACAGAAGAAGAAAAAGTATCGCTGGAAAAAGAAATTGATTACCTCCATAGCTACATTGATCTTCAGCAACAGCGTTTCGGAAAAAAATTAACTGTAAATGTATCTCTTGATGTGGGAGATGATCAGTACCAGATAGAGCCAATGCTGCTTATTCCATTTGTTGAAAATGCCTTTAAGCATGGAACGGGATTTATTGAGGGAGCTACCATACAAATTGATCTCAGCGCAAATAAAAATATATTGCAGTTTAATGTTCGTAATAAGTACAATGCTTTATCTACTGATATTAAAGATGCCTCATCAGGGATAGGTCTTAATAATGTTAGCAGGAGATTAAATCTTTTGTATAGTAACGAGCATACTTTAATGATTACTAAAGAAGATAACTGGTTTGTAGTATCGCTTCAAATTAATTTAAATTAATGATTCGCTGCATTGCCATAGATGATGAGCCACTGGCACTTGATCTGCTTGAAGATAACATAAGTAAAGTCCCTTTTTTGCAATTAGTTGCCAGGTGCGAAGATGCGATTGAAGCAATGAAAGTAATGCAGGAGGAGAGTATTGATCTTATTTTTTTAGATATACAAATGCCCGGCTTAACGGGGCTGCAGTTTATACAAAGCATGGCACAAAAGCCGATGATTATATTGGTAACAGCCTATGAAAAATTTGCATTGGAAGGTTTTAATTTAGATGTTACAGATTACCTGGTAAAGCCCGTAGCATTAGACCGTTTTATTAAGGCCTGCAATAAAGCGCTTGAATATTATATGCTTAAAACAAAGCTAAGCTCAAACATTGATTATTTTTTTGTGAATGTAGATTACAGTCTTTTAAAAGTTGTGTTTGCTGATATAATGTGGATAGAGGGTTTGAAGGATTATATAAAAATACATTTAAGAAGTTCTTCAAAGCCTATAGTTACCCGTATGGCAATGAAATCAATTGAAGAGGTTTTACCTTCTTCAAAATTTGTGCGGATACATAAATCGTATATTATTTCTATTGCCTATGTTACCGCCGTAAGAAAAAACACGGTATATATTGGTGCTGCAGAACTTCCTGTAAGTGATAGCTACCCCGAAGTCCTGGCTTTTATAACAGGCAAATCATAAGTATCATTCGATTAAACTTACGTCGCAACATTTGTTAATATCATCGCAATTATTTTTGTAATGATTCTTTTCAAAATACTTTCGTTATTCATTTTAAACAATAAAACAATTATGAAAAAAATATTTTCTTACGCCTTTATTACAACAGTTGCGGTAACAGCTTTGGCCTTTACAACTATCACATCAGATAATAAAACTAAATCACCAGTTAAGTATGCCTTTGCAAATGATGTTACCAAATGGACTATTGATAAAGCTCATTCAGGTGTAAAATTTACAGTAACACACATGGTTGTTTCTGAGGTTGAAGGAAGCTTTAAAATTTTTGACGGAAGTATGGAAAATACAAAACCGGATTTTTCAGATGCAAAAATTTCATTTACTGTTGACATTAATTCTGTGAACACAGATAATGAAATGCGTGATAAGCATTTAAAAAGTGATGATTTTTTTAATGCAGAAAAATTTCCAATGATGACATTTACAGGTACTTCATTTACGCCTGCTGGTGGCAATAAATATAAGCTTGCGGGTAACCTTACCATTCGTGATGTTACAAAACCGGTTGTGTTTGATGTTACCTACGGAGGAACTGTAAATGCAATGGGTGGTACAAGAATGGGCTTTAAAGCCAAAACCACTATTGATCGCTTTGATTACAATCTTAAATGGAATAAAACCATAGAAGCAGGTGGGCTTGTAGCAAGTAAAGAAGTAGATATAACAGTTAATATTGAATTGAAAAAGAGTTAATAATATACCCTCATGAAGCTTAAAACCGGGACTTTGCTGTTTCGGTTTTTTTATGTGAAGAGTTTTAGCAGTCAGGCAACAAGCAATTAGAATCAGCAAATAACGAGCAGTCAGTCTGAGCAAAAACTTGTACTAAATTAAATTCGTGCTACCACATGGACATCTGCCATCTGTCACTGACCTCTGACTTCTGAAAGTTTTTACCTCATTTCGTCGCAACAATTACACCGCTTATCTCATTTTATATTAAAGCCTCAAACTGGTCTTCATCTTTGCACATCAATAAAAAATTATGAAAAAAGTAATAATACTCCTGGCCATCGTTACGCTGTCTTATGCAGCAATTGCACAGCCTCCGGCAGGTTTTACAGGTAACAGGCCCGGTGGCACGGCCTTTTCAAATGCCGGGCATATTTATGGAAAAGTGGTTGATGCCGCAGGTAAACCTATTGGCGGGGCTTCTGTAATTATTTTACAAAACCGTTTCGATACAGTTGCCAAAAAAATGAAAGAGATATTACTCAAGGGAACAGCCACTGAAAATAATGGTGAATTTTCTGTTGAAGGATTGCCTGTCAGGGGAAATCTTAAATTAAAGATATCTGCAACAGGTTATGCTTTTTATGAAACTCCTGTATCCTTTTTACCGAAAAGAGCTCCCTTGGATTCAACAAAAAAACCGTCGGCCCAGCTACCGCAAATACCCACCGGAGGAATTCCATCCTTCGATAAAGACCTCGGTAAAATAAAATTGGAAACTGATGTAACTCAACTTCAGAATATATCCGTTGTTGCTAATAAGCCGTTGATAAAATTTGATGGAGAAAAAAAGATATTTAATGTAGAAAAAAATATTGTAAGCGCCGGAGGAACAGCTTTGGATGTTATGAAAAGCGTTCCCTCTGTGAATGTTGATATTGATGGTAACGTATCTCTTAGAAATAGTCCGCCACAAGTATTTGTTGATGGAAGACCAACTACTTTATCTCTCGACCAGATACCTGCGGATGCAATTGAAAGTGTGGAAGTAATTACAAATCCCTCTGCCAAATATGATGCTTCAGGCGGCGGCGCTGGTATATTAAATATTGTATTAAAGAAGAATCGTAAGACAGGCTATAATGGAAATCTTAGAGCCGGAGTTGATAAACGCGGTGCTGTTAATGGCGGAGGGGATTTCAATGTACGCCAGGGGAAGCTCAATGTTTCTGCAAGCATTATGGGCAATCAAAATAAGGGACGCACTACAGGTACTACTGAGCGCCTCAATTTACTCGATGCTCCTCAAACATCCATCTTTCAAAATAATTATAACAGAACCAACGGAGGATTTTTATTTGGTAAATTAGGTGTTGATTATTTTGTAACAAACCGTACTACACTGTCATTGGCAGGCATCAGAGTGCATGGACAATTTGAACCAGTTGAAACAATTAATATCAATACAGATAGTCTTTATAATAATCGTAAAATTTCAACTTTCAGCGATCGTACGTCTACGGGTAAAAGAATATTTAATGCTTATGGATTAGTCGCAGGCATGAAACATATTTTTCCTAAGGAAGGAGAAGAATTAACGGTTGATGCAAATTTATTTTCAGGAAAAAATGAAAATAACTCCTTATACACAACTAACCTCTATAACCCTAATGGCGGAATTTTTACAGGCACAGAATTACAAAAAGTTTTAGGAGATGGTAAGAATAAATTTTTAACCCTTCAATCTGATTATGTTAACCCTCTAAATGCAAAAACAAAAGTAGAAGCGGGTGTGAGGGTATCTGTACGCAGTATAAAAAGTAATAACAATAATTATATTTTTGATAGTACTGTAAATAGTTACAAGCTAATAACGAATGCAACAAGTAACTATATTAACCATGATAATGTATATGCAGGTTATGTAACCTATTCCAGCAGTATAAAGGATTTTACTTATAAAGCAGGCCTGCGTGCAGAAAGTTCAAACTATTCAGGGGCGCTTACTAATTTGGGTCAAAAGTTTAGTAATAAATATCCTGTGAGTTTATTTCCATCCCTGTTTCTTACCCAAAAGCTCGATCATAATCAACAGATTCAACTTAGCTATAGTCGTCGTATAAATCGTCCGAACTTCTTCCAGATAATTCCATTTATTGATTATGGCGATAAGCTGAACATTACGAGGGGTAATCCTGATCTTGTTCCTGAATTCACTCAATCGTTTGAACTGTCTTATCTTAAAACATTTAAAGGCAATAATACTTTTCTTGCCTCAGCATATTATAAAGCCACCAATAATCTTATTACCCGTTTTCTTGATAAGCAGGCCGATGCAGTAACCGGTGAAGACATTTTGATAAACACTTATATAAATGCTAATTCGAGTTATACAGCAGGAGCTGAATTTACAGCTCAAAATTATCTTACTAAATGGTGGGATATTTCTACCAACCTGAATTTTTATCAATCAAAAATTAATACTGATAATATAACAGGCAGCTCCCAGGATGCTTTGGTAAGCTGGTTTGGTAAATTCAATTCCAATTTTAAGCTTCCTTCAAAATTCTCCATGCAGGTTACTGCAATATACCAGTCAAAAACTAATTTGCCTGCAAATAGTGGTGGCGGCGGATTTGGCGGTGGCCCGGGTGGTGGTGGCGGATTCGGGCAGTCGCAAAGCTCATCCCAGGGATATATAAGATCTTTTTGGGGAACTGATATTGCTGTAAAGAAAACATTTTTAAAAAATGATGCAGCTGCAGTTACCTTAAGTGTGAATGATATTTTTAAAACCAGGAAAACAAATCAGTATTCTGAAAGCCCTTTCTTTATACAGAATTATGAGCGCATTCGCGATCCGCAAATGGTTCGCTTAAACTTTACTTACAAATTCGGAAAAATAGATATGGCGTTATTTAAAAGAAAAGTAAATTCAAATACTTCAGACGCTACTGAAGGCATGCAGCAATAGTATTAATGCAGATCCCGTTGATAAAATGAGACCTGTGAGATCGTTGATCTTACAGGTTTTTGTTTTTGGTGAATAATGTAATCTTCTTTCCGTTAGCTTATCTATCGCATACTATTCTATTATCTCCGCTCATGTTATTCCAAAATACTAAAAGCGCTGAGAATTAGTCCTCGTTTGCAAACGAGGAGTAGAAGAAGGGCTTTTTATTAGGGGGCTTTCCGCTATTGTTCTTAATGTTAGCGGCTGTATTACCACCGAATGTTTTCCTTTGTAGTGTCGATTTGTATATCATAAGGTTCAACTGGAATGCTAATCCGACGTTTCAAAATTTCATTAGCTTTCGGTTTTATTTTTTCTCGTAAACTTGAATATGCTGAACAAGGATGCTCCCAAATCTCCATTATGATTTCGTTAATTATACTTTCCTTGTCAGGCATGCAAGTTTGCAATGGTAAACGATTTAGCATTGTATCCAATAACATTGCACTTCTGTCATTTTGTTGCATTACTAAAGCTTTTATGAAATCTTCGGGGTCAGCTCTGTCGGCAATATAACCTGAAAATCCATCTCGCC
>JBDSAQ010000526.1:0-2622 GCA_039922095.1 Ginsengibacter sp.
CATTAAAAGATGGGTTATTTGCATTTAATGTATCTGTTTGGGAGAACTTCCAGCTAAAGTCCATAAGTAATCTTTGGCGGTTGTTGGCGGGAACAGCAAAGCAAACGTTGCATGTTTGAATAAATAGAAAAGCAATTAATAAAAAACTGAATTTCATTTGTCAATTTTTATAAATATTTATGAGTTGAATTCTATGTAAAAAATTCCTGAGGAAGCCAAACTAAAAAATAGTGCTGCAATCTTTGCATAAATATAAAGGCTATGAAGGATACTTATAAGAATTCTAATTTTTTTGAAACCATATAGATTCTACTTCTATGCTATAAGGTTTTTTAAATTCAGAAGCTTGTATATCTGAACCAATCGTTATTTCAATTTTTTCAGCCCCGGTTAATTTGAATGGCTCAACCGATGCACTTTTAAAACGCAAAGGCATAAATCCAGGATATGGCCGGGGAAGAAGCAGGGCTGAGTCCGGAGTAAGGTTATCTAATGGCACTTCTATATCCTGAAAATTATTGGTGAGGGTAATAAAGGAAGACACAGAAACGGCGTCTCTATTAGTTAGAGTAACTTTTGCTTTTAAAGGGTAGGGTTCCGATGTTCGTGCCCTTATAAATAGTTTACTTAGTACTTCAGCTTCGGTTATTCTTCCTTTTAGTTTATCTGCAAAAAAATATTGAAAACCTATTGTGTGGTCATCAGATAATTCTGTGGCTGCGAGTCTCATTATTAATTGTCGGGGCTTTTCTGCTGTTATGTATGATGATTGAAAGTTCCATTTGTATTCAGGATAAATACGGGCTGTTCTGTCAATTGTGGGATTAAATATTTCTAATTTTGCATTTTCAGGAACTACAAAAATTTTCCATGTATCGTTATCGTAGTTGTCCCACGCAAAGGGGTCGCCTTTGTAATTTCCTGGAAAAACAGCAAACTGATTTTCTTTTTGAAGAATAATTTTGTAATTCAACATTCCGGGAGTTAGCATATCTGCCGGAATTTCTGCTGTATAATCTGCGGCTGTTTGGCGTACCATAGCAATTGTTCTTTGGCCGCCTCTCTGATTGACGCCTAACCTGCTAACCTGTAATAATACTTTGCCGCTATCAATACCAACAACTGTGGCATGAATAATAAATGACTTGCCTGCAGAAACTTCAGCTATTGGTTCATGCCTTAAAAACATTTCTGTTGAAGAAGATTTCGGAGCTGCAAATTCATTTAAACCTATGACTCCATTTTTAGTTTTGGAAGAAGAAATATTTTTTCCAATTGTGGTTAGCAGATATGTTCCGGGCTTAATTTTAAAACTATCTGCAGAAGGTGTAATAGCATAGGTATTGCCTGCATTAAGCGCTTTGATGTTAAACTCTGAATCAAAATCCGGCAACATGATCTGTATAAGGTTTGCCTGCGATTGAATATGAGTAACTTCTTTTTTAGGCGAAGTCCTTTCAAAAGGATCATGAATATGAATAACATCTGGCATTACTTCTAACCGCCAAACGCCATCTTCTATCTTATCTAAAAAATAAGCTCCAGAACCTTCATATTTTACAACCGGAGAACTTCCGGCCCCGGCAATATTTTTTAGCTTAGCAATATTTATGGGCTTTGTAACTGTAGAATTGGAATAGTAAAACTCTTCATCACTATTCATTTCACTTAATGAATTTTTATAGCTCACACGAAACACATCAAACAAAGTATCTGCGGGGTAACTGCCATACCTTTTTAACCTGGGAACTTTATGAAACACCCTTGAAGCAATTAATAAGCTGATAGCTTTTGATGGAGTATAAGCAAGATTTAAATAATGGGTTTGATATTCAGTATTGGCATATGCAAGTGCCATAGGATCATAGGCAAACTGTGTGACCCATTGAAAACCCGCTTCCCTAAAGCTTCTTGCAACTGCTGGATACATATAGGATTGCAGCATATCAGCCGCATCAAATTCATAAACCATCCGGGATTTATTTCTGTACTCCGGAATGGTATCAAAAGGGATTGTGTATTGGTCAACATTTGGTAAAAAATTCCCTTTTACTTCCTGGTTAGCAACAAGCCCGGTTGGATACCATTGAAAACTTACTCCATCTATATTTGCTTTTGCAACGGCATCTGCATAATAAGGCGATTGAGCAATATTGTAATAAAGTGGCTTTGTCCATCCCACACTTCTTACGGCAGCAGCCAGCCGGTTTATATAATTTGTTATGCCGCTTTTTGCGCCGCGGTGGCTCGGTTCATTATTCAATTCAACAATTATCACATCAGGGTCATCAACATAACTAAGATTGGTATAATGGTTTTTATGTTTGAAGAATTGCTGCAGATAATTTTCCTGTGCCTTTATAGCTGTATCATTTGTTGTAAGCCTGCTTCGCCCAAATACTCTTGAAAACCCAGGTGTTCTTTCGTCTCTTTCAGGATACCCATTGCCCCAGAAGGCGATGGGTGTTATAACTATTTTGATGTTCCTTTTTTTCAACTCAGCCAGTAAAAAATCAAACAATCTTAAATGATCGTTTTCTAAAAGATTACCCAGGGAATCAGAAATTTCTGTATCCCATACATGCACACGAAACGCATCAAGGCCAAGCCGTGCTAAATGAT
>JBDSAQ010000527.1:0-6009 GCA_039922095.1 Ginsengibacter sp.
GCAAAAAACCCTTAATAGTTACACAGGCCGAAGAACGTAATGCACCAAAACCCAATAACAACACCGGTTTTCGCGGACGTAATACAAGGCCTTATTAATAAAGCAAAATCTTCCTGGTTAATTTGTAATAACGAACTAAATCCTGCTACACGGCGGGTTCCAGCCCATGAAAGATGCCTTATCAAACTTTCTTTAACTGCAAATTTCATCAACCCTATTTTTAAATCATCAACTCCTCAGCAACACATCCTTATATCAGGCAACTATTAGCAGCTATTGCTTTAGAAGAAAAAGAAGAAGTAAAGCGCTACAGGCTCGATCAGCAACATACTTTAAAGTCATTGAAGTCTGAAGGCCTGGCGTTGCATCCCATAATAATCACCCGTAAAAATTTTGGGTATGCTGATTACCCGGAGATCAGCTTCAGGATTGCTTTTCCGGCAGATACCAATCAGTTTAAAGACGGCGCTGCCATTGAGTGCTTTTGCACAAATGAAGAACCAATTAAGGGAGTACTGATAAATCTTGATGGAAAGGTTGGAGAGTTCCGGTTATTTGCCCCTGATTTTCCTGATTGGATAGAAGAAGATAATGTGGGTATAAAACTGGCTCCCGATCAGCGCACGGCTACCATAATGAAAACAGTGCTGAACGTGCTGGAGAATAACAAAGCGCTACACTTACTCTTTGAACAGTTACATGGAGATACATTACCCGCAACAAGTAATTTAAAAGAACAGATTAGATTTACATTCATTAATCAACAGTTGAATGAGAGTCAGCAACGGGCAGTTACTGCCATTCTTCAAAATGAAGATTTTACCATTATCCATGGACCACCTGGTACAGGAAAAACCACCACGTTAACAGAGGCCATCACGCAATTGGTGAAAGCAGGAGAAAAGGTGTTAGTATCTGCACCAAGTAATACTGCGGTAGATAATATTGCCAAAAACCTCATCCGGCAAGCTTTACGGGTGCTGCGGGTAGGTAATACCAGCAAAGTAGATGAAGAGGTGTTTCCACATACACCTGATAAAAAACTTGAAAATGCCCAACAGCTAAAAGAAATAAAGGCACTAAAGAAAAGGGCGGAAGAATTTCGCAGGATGGCCTTAAAATATAAGCGAAGTTTTGGAAAAGCAGAAAGAGAGCAACGTAATCTGCTGTTTAAAGAAGTGAAAAATATCCGGACTGAAATAAAAAAAATACAGGCTTATAATGAAGAAAAATTATACCGTGAAGCACAGGTAATATTGGGAACTCCGATTGGGCTATATGATGCAAAAATAAATCACATAAATTTTCAAACACTTGTGATTGATGAAGCAGGGCAGTGCATTGAACCACTTGCCTGGTGTATATTTCCGCTTGCAACAAAATATGTGCTCGCAGGCGATCACCTGCAGCTTCCACCCACAGTGCTTAGCCAGGAAGCTGGCGTTTTGGGGTTGAATAAATCTATTTTAGAAGTATGTGTACAAACTTGCCCTAATATTTTTTTGCTTAACATTCAATACCGCATGCGTGAATCTATTGCACGTTTTTCAGGAGATTATTTTTATAAAAGTCTTTTACAAACAGCTCCCCATCTTAACGATATCGGCATACACATTACTTTTATTGACACCGCCGGTTCGGGCTGTAATGAAGTGCCCGGAAGCAATGGGATAAGTTTACAAAATGAAGGTGAGTTATCAATTGTACAAAAGCTGATTGAATCTGAAAAGCCTGATCCGTTACTCACAGCATTTATTTCACCATATTCAGGCCAGGTAGCAGCTGCCAAAGAAGTATTGCCTGCACAAATACGCATTAGTACAATAGACAGTTTTCAGGGCCAGGAAAAAGAGATAATTATTCTTTCTCTTGTACGTAGTAATGATGACAGGCAGATAGGTTTTCTAAAAGATTACAGACGCATGAACGTGGCACTCACCCGTGCTAAGGAGCAATTATTCATAATAGGTGACAGTGCTACTATTGGCGGCGATCCTTTTTATAATGCCCTGCTCACTTACATTGAAAAGTATGGAAGTTACAGAACAGTGTGGGAATTTCACTTATAAGAACCAGCTTTTATTAAAGGGTTACATTCTAATAAATAGTTATACCCTTTAATATCAATTTAAAAATGTGATGTTGAATACCGCTTAACGAAGGTTAACCAGTTTTAATAAACCAGGTAAACTTATTTGCCAGTTTTTAAAATTATACACAGGCGATTTGTGTTTCATTTGTATAATCTTCGCCTCAACATTAGTACTCTCAGCTCTATAAGTATTTATAATCCCAACTTTTTCTGACAACTGCAGTTGAATTGTCTTATCACTAACCCCGGCTATTTTACAAGCCTTATAAAAGTCAGTATGCATAGCATAGCTTTCCAGAAATGGCTGTACATCATTGTATTCGGGAAAGGTTTGAAAGTGCTTTACAAAATAGAAAGTTTCTCCATTAATTATTTTGGTATAAGCTGTGTAATAACTTTTCATAGTAGCGGCTTAAAGGTTTCAGAAATTAGCTTTTCGTAGTTTGGAAGAAGAGTAGAATCAGGAGCCTATATGTAAATACTTTAAAATAATAAACAAGCTTTATGCCAGTGTTTGATTTTCAATGTCATGTTTTAATTTATGTATTAAGGCAGGAAAAACAATAGGGTGTTAGCTAAAATAAGAGTGAGAAACAAATTCTATTATTAATATAATATCTTATCATTTTTATTCATCCATTCTTCAAATATCTTTATAGCCTCATCTCTGCCCAGGGTTATTAACGGAATTTTTCTTTTCTCCGGATCTATACACATTTCCTCATAAATCATAGAATCATCAAAACCAATGTTAACTGCATCCAGCCGGTTATTAGCATAATAAACAACTTTGGGCCTTGCCCAGTAAATTGCTGCCAGGCACATCGGGCATGGTTCGCATGAGGTGTATATTTCACAACCTGTTAGCTGAAAACTGTTCAAATTTTTACATGCCTCCCTTATAGCAATAATCTCAGCATGTGCTGTAGGATCATTGTTGCTTATTACTTTGTTATTTCCTCGTCCAATAATTTTATCCCCTTTTACAATCACACATCCAAATGGCCCGCCCTCATTATTCATGCATCCGCTGCGTGATAGTGCGATCGCCTCTTTCATAAACTTTTCTTCTCTTGTAATCACAATTAATATTAAAGGTTCTTACAAAAATATTATTTATAAATTTAGAAACTGTAAAAGGGAATTTCAAAAGGGTAACATGATCATTGTTTAATTTTCATTTTTAAAAAAGCTTTATGAAAAGGATACTGATTTTCCGGTTTTATCTCATAATCATTTTGATGGCTGTTATTTCAGCAGTTAATGCGCAAAAAAAAGTTATTGCATATGATTTTGAATCACCCCTGGATTTAAGGGATTGGTATGTTGCTAATAATGAGATAACCATGTCACAATGTGGAAGTACAGCCTGTCCGCAACTTCCCGGCTCAGCTAAGTGTCTTAGGATCCAGTGGGATCATGTGCCTGAAAACAAACCTGGCTTCTGGTTTAGCGATATAAAGATTGACACTTTCGGAAATGAAGCCATGGAAAAAACGTGGGAGAATTTTAAGGAAAATACCTGGCTCATCTTTAAAGTAAATACTGCCGGTGGGGATTCTGTTTATTTCCAGTTTATTGTTTTTACAAAAGATGAAAAAGACAAGTGGGGCTCACACCAGGTGATTGGTGTAAAAAGCTCCACATGGACAACAGTAAAGGTAAAATTAAGCGACCTGCAATATTATAACTGGGGAAAAGGTAGTATTCCTGCACCTGATTTTAAATCAATAATTCCAACACGTATTGAGATAGGTTTAAGATCTGCAAAGGCCGATGAAAAAGGAAAAATTGATGTGAGGTTGGATGATTTTGTTATTAGCAATTATGAACCGTGAGTTATTATTATGTAAAGAAGTATTGGAGTTTTCAAAATACCCTTACATCATTAGATTGCCTAATGCTCTTCCAGGCATTCTATTTCTTTAATTCTTCCATCAATGAAAAATCAAAGTAAGTGAGGTTAGCGCCATTGTTGTATTTCAATGTAAGCAGGTTGAGGCCTTTTGTCGGGAAGGTGATTTCTCCAACGGTGGCTTGTGTCCAGATATGATAGCTCCCTGTATTTTCCGGCAATACCAAATCAACTGCTTTTTCATTGTTCAGCCACAGTGAAGATTTATTATCCTGGTTGCCATAAATGGTGATGATTTTATATTTGCCGGGCACCTTAACGTCAATGGTGAAGTTGATCCACTCACCATCGGCCTCATATGCCAGGAACAACTGGTTTACCGGCGGATCTGTTTTGTTGGGATGATTAAAGTCAATAAAATCTTTGGTGAAAGAAATATCTACACCTTCCTGGTCCCTGAAATGAGAAATATAGTCTGATACGCCAGGGCGTTGATGTTCGGGTTTGAGATTAAGTAAACCGCTTCCCTTATTGATTGGTTCGGTATCATGGTAAGCGATGCCTTCACCACCAATATCATAATAAGCAAGTTCCACCCTGCCTGGAATAACCTGCGCACCTTTCTTATAGTATTCATCTTCAAAAGGCTTTCCTTTATATGTTGCAGGAACCTGCGCCGTAGCAATTTGGATACAGGTAATTGTTACTAAAAAAACGTGTATTATTTTTTTCATTTTTCTTAATGCTATAATTGATAAATCACAGATAGCTTCTACCTCCCGTAGAATCCTCTATTGAGGCAAGGTAATGAATTAAATAAAATCATTTACAGGCACATCAACATGGTGACCCTGCAAGTGAATCTCCATTTGTATATCTTTATAAAATGTACAGCAAACCATTTACTAAATCCCTTATTGTATTATCTGCAATGGGGCTTTTGATTATTAACACTGCCTGGTTTTACAAAGCAGATAAAGTTATACAGATTGATGTTAGCAGTATTCTGAATGCCCGGTCTGTAACAACACTTAGTAAAGGAAATCTTATAACATGGACAACAGGGATAGATAAAGAAAATGGTTATCTAACCATGGCTGCTTCTGCTTTTATGGGTGATCAGGATCCTCATGCTTTACCTGATAATCCTTTGTTCCCGGCCAGCAAATCACATCCGGAAATCTTATTACATTATTCCAATGAAGCCGGAGCGCAAAATCAAACAAGGTGTATCCCGGATAGCGGTGAATTTATATTTAAGGTACCTGCTCATAAATATTCTGATCTGTATCTTAGCCTTACAAGTTCGTATGGAGCATCATCACTTCAAGTTATACTAACCTATAAAGATGGGGTTGAATTAAGAAACTTTATTTTACCGGATTGGTTTAAGGATATTCCGGAGAATGATCCTGATTTTAGTTATGTAGCGCATAACATGGGTAAATGGGGAAACAAGAATAATTTAAATGAAAAAGATCATCACAATATTGATGCACTTAATATTCATCCCAATCCTAAACGAGTTCTAAAGAATATAAAACTCAGAAAGCTACCTGGAGGATACCTGGTATTTTGGGCCGCTACTGGAGTTGTAAAGAATTAATCCTAATTAAAGAATTTCCCTCCGTCAAATTTCTAATGTCACTGATTGCATAAGCCGGTTATCTATCTTTTAATTCCGTAAATCAGACAAGGCTATCTATAAATATATTGTACACTTCCCAGGAGCTTTCTTTCTTTGGAAAAACATTTTTCAGACTCCCTTAGGTTCTGATCATTGTAAGCGTATCTCCATATATAATAGCCTCCGCCCTCTTCAGTGGTTATCATCTGGTTTAGTTGCCCGGTGGAACTGTACTCATACATATAATCAGGCAATAAACGCTTTGCCCGCTCATTGTAATGAACTACATCTGTAAGATTATTTTTATCATCATAGTAATAAAAATATTTTTTTCTTATTCCATTTTTTAAAGCCTCCTCTTCCTCTATTACATTTCCATTTTCATCAACTTTAAAATTTACAGCAGATAGCTCTGTATCATTCTTTTTCCTGATC
>JBDSAQ010000528.1:0-6893 GCA_039922095.1 Ginsengibacter sp.
CCTGAAGGAAGAATTACACTATCTGATTTGGGCATTTGGAAAGATGAGCATATTCCTGAACTTAAAAGAATTGTAAGATTCATTGAAGCCCAGGGTGCAATTGCCGGAATACAATTAGCACATGCAGGTCGTAAAGCAAGTCATCATATACCATGGGAGGGTAGCGCTGCGCTTAAGCCGGAAGAAGGAGCATGGGAAACATTTGCCCCCAGTGAGGTTGCCTACAGGCAAGGCGACCCATTGCCAAAAGCTATGGCGGTGAATGATATTGATAAAGCTATTGCAGATTTTAAATCCGCAACTTTAAGAGCAATCGAAGCTGGCTTTAAATTAATTGAAATACACGCTGCTCATGGTTATTTAATAAATGAATTTCTATCTCCCCTTAGTAATTATAGAACAGATGAGTATAGTGGAAATTTTGAGAACAGGATAAGATTTTTGGTGGAGATTGCCCAGGCAGTACGTGAAGTATGGAAAGATGAGTATCCATTGTTTGTTCGCATATCTGCAAGTGATTGGGTGGCTGACGGCTGGAACGAAGAAGATTCTGTTGCTCTTGCAAAAATTTTAAAAACAAAAGGGGTTGATCTTATAGACTGTTCTTCAGGTGGAAGTTCACCTTTGCAAAAAATTCCTGTAGGGCCGTTATACCAGGTGCCTTTTGCAGAAAAAATAAAAAAAGAAACAGGAATACTTACAGGGGCCGTTGGAATAATTACAACTGCTGAAGAAGCAGAAAAAATTCTGGTCAATAAACAGGCTGACATTATTATTTTGGCAAGACAATTTTTAAGAGATCCCTATTTCCCATTGCATGCTGCAAAAGATTTAAAAGAAGATATAATGTGGCCCGTACAATATGAAAGGGCTAAGAAATAATAACGAGATGAAATGTTAGAAATTTATTGATCACATTTAATATTCTCCCGTGGCACCACCACCGCCTCCGCTCCCGCCTCCAAAGAGTCCGGGGCCTTCTATAGCTGGCTGCTTATTAAAAGTTTCTGCAATTATCAAGGCTTCCACATTTAATGATTGTTTTTTGGAAGGATACAACTCCTCAGAAGTGAAGCCATATTTAGGTGTTTTAAGATATTTTATTAATGCATAGCTTACCCATATAAGTATTACACCTGCAATAAGCATTTCTATTTCTGCAGATAAAAAGGTATAATAATACCTCACTGTAAAAACAGTTGCAGTTATCAACCCGAGTCCGGTTCTCATAACCAGAAAATCTTTTTTTATTATACCATATATAATATATGCCGGTGGAATAGTTAATGTGAATATCCAGAAAAGCCAGCCAAAAGGAATATGATCATTCGACCCCACCTGAAAATGAAACATTTGATCACTAACTTCCTTAACAATAAAATAATTTCCGGATGCATAAAAAGTAACAAGAGTTAATAATGTAATCGTTTTAAAGCAATGCTGATAAACAAATGGTTTGTTTTCAATAAACTTTTTCATTACAAAATAAACAAGTGCTGATACTGCCATCATTATCAGTGGGGCCGTGGCTTTGGCAATGTCACCAGCTTTTAAATAAACCAGAAAGAGAAATATAAAAAAACAACAATACGATACCATCGCCATAAATGCATCAATAAATCTTATGCTTAACCATAAGCTAATAACCATTGTAACACTGCTGATAACTATCCAGGATGTTTCAAAGTCTGAAGCAAGTAAGGCACTTACAATAAATACAATTACCATAATCATTAGTACATTATCTACCCCGGCATTATAGTACCGTTTTCCTTTTACAAGAAGTTCAAGAGTAATATAACAAATGATAGCAAGAACGATTAATAGCGTAGCTATAGCAGCAGAGTTTATTGCTGATGATGATAAAAGCCACAATAACAACCCGGAAAACAGGATGGCAACTATAGTTAACAGGCCAAGTGCAATTTTTATAAAATAATTTGGCGTGTACAATTTGCACGGATGTGCCTGCAAAATTTTATTATAGCTTTCATTAGTAATACAGGTAGTTTGTAAGCATTCAGCAGCTTGTTCCTGAACATATTTATTGTATAGATCACTCTTATTGTAGGCCTGCATTCCTCTTCAGTATTTTATTATAATGAATAAAAAATCTTATTAATGCGATGCCTGAAACAATAAAATAGATAATCACGAAATATATTGGAAGCATATCAAAACCTGAGATTAGAACCAGTTGAACAACAACATAGCTCAGTGCTATATAGGTATATAATAATGTAATAACAAGGAAATAAAAAGAGCTTTCTTTTACGGCGTTTTTAAAAAATAAAAAGTTCACCCCTGCTAATACTATAAACCATACCAGGTAAATGTTTTCAAAGTAAAACATACATGCCAACAGAGAAATAAATAAAATATGTGCCCCGAAATTTTTATACGTAAAGGCGAAATGCGCTTTGATATTTCTTAATTGGATAACAAAGGATATTGCCACAAGCATAGCTCCTAAAATTAAGCCTGTGTATATAATATTTGTATCATTAAAATCATTCTCTTTAAGAATTCTTAAAGGAGTTACTGAAATACCTGCCCATGCAGCAAGGTTAATTATAGCAAGGCTTAAAACCCCTAAATGATCAAAATAATACGCAGCAATAAACAAAATTATCATGGGTATAAACGTCGCAAGTCCCCAGCGGTTCCCAAAAACATTGTATTCAAATTGTATATACCCTACAAAGGTGAGTAATAACAAACAGCCTGTCAGCAATACATAATCAAACCAAATGTTAGGTGAGTCTATTTTTCTATTGCTATATCCTTTTGAATTTTTAATGCAATAGCCAAAGCATGTTATACATGCTATAGCAATAATTATAAGTATTGCCTGGTGACCAATAGTATCAATATTTTTATATATTATTATACCAAGGGCTGTAGTTAGCAATACAATACCGAGGTATAATAAGGTTCGCAAATCCCAATGTACAGAGAGAGGCTTTTCTTTTTGTAACTCTATGTTTTTAAATTCCTCTTCAGAAATAAGCTGCCCAATAAGTAGTTCTTTAAACACAGATAAATCCATTCCGGAAATATAATTATAAAATCGTTTTATTGGGTAGGTATACTTACCAGTTGAAAAAAAATATTTCTATTCCCTTAAATAAAAAAACCCGGCATTGTGCCAGGTTTATTCTATTTATCAGTTTATTTAGATTCTATCTTCCTGTCTTTTTATCTTTTTCATTACCAATAATGTAACCTCCGGCTGCGCCAATTGCACCGCCTATTATTGCCCCTTTACCTTTCTTTTTACTAACAGCGGCCCCCACTACGGCTCCTCCCACCCCACCAATTACTGCGCCTTTAGCCCTGCTGCTCCATCCCGTTTTCTGTGTGCTTGTAGCAACCGGTTGTGAGGTTGTATTTGCAGTGGTGGTACCTGCGGTACTATTTTGTGAGTGAGTTTGGGTTTTTGTTATTGTCTTAGGGGCAGCAGTTGTAGTTGTTGTTGTGGTAACGCTCCCATCAGCAGAATGTGTTTCAACTACTTTTTTAGTACTACCCGGGAGGAGTATAGCTTCTGCCTTTGCAGTATCAGCTATCATATTATTTTTATATAATCCTGTAGTGTCTACTCCTACTACATTCTTATCTGTTTCAGATTTCGAATTGCATGCTGCAAAGATTGAAGTGATAGCAAGAGCTATAATTATTGTTTTCATATTTTCGAATTTTAATGATTATAAATGAATCAGTAATTAAATTTGATACCACTTTCATTTATAAAATTATCTAATAGTATCCTGAGCTTGTTGGGCTTTATCTTTTTTGCGACCTAAAATATATCCTCCCGCGGCTCCAATCGCCCCTCCTATTATTGCACCTTTCCCTTTCTTCTTACTAATAATTGCACCCCCTATTGCTCCCCCGACACCTCCGATGGTTGCTCCTTTTGCTGCATTACTCCATCCTTTTTTTTCTGGTTCTGGCGCAGGAGTGGCCGCCGGTACTGTAGTGGTTTCTGTACCAGTTGTTGGTGTAACTACAGCCGGAGTAACTGCTGTAGCAGTAACAGGTTGAGTTCTTTTTGGCGTTGATTTAGGTTTTGGTGCCTTTGCTACTTCAACAGGCTTTTCAGACGGTATTGCGACAGCTGGTGCAAAATGACCAGTATCGGCCATAGTATTATTTTTATATAGGTTAGAATCTGAAACCCCCACTACTTCTTTAGTAGTTTCTGTTTTTTGATCACTGTTGCAGGAAGCAAAAATTGAAGTTGCTGCAAAAAATAGTAATACCTTTTTCATAATTTTTGATTTAAAATATAAAATACAACATGGCGTTGTAGAATGATTATCATTTGTTGGATGATAAAGAGAAAATTGTGCCATATCCGTTTTTATATTCATTATCATAGGTATACGTTTTCCTTCCTGCCTTTGTTAAACGAAATTTTAAAATTTAAATTTTAAACCAACATATGTTTAACATATAGTAAAAAATTATCTATACCTGGCGTTTCATTTCTTTAAACGGTCAAGCCAGCTTTATCCGGGTTCTTTTTTAAAAACTATAGAAATAATGAAATGTTTATAAAACATCTTCCGGAATATTTTTTTATACCTATTATTGGAAAAAATATTCTCTGTGTCAGGTAGTTGCCTGGCCTGCAATTGGCAAACTGCTCTAAAAAAAAAGTACATAAGATTTATCATGGGCTTTTGCCAATATCTTTCGGTTTTACTTAATCTAAAATCAGTAAATAACCATATCCCATCTTTTTTCAAAGCACTATGCAATTGTTGAAAAATTAACCTGGATGCTGATTCTGAAAAATTATCAAAAAAGAATGACGTAATAAGCACATCAAAATTTTCATCCGGCAGTTTAACCTGTTCTATTGGGATGCACATAAATTTTACTTTATTCGAAGCAATATCTCTTCTTTTTGATTTTTGAATCATCTTGGCTGATGCATCAATGTATGTGATAGATAATCCTGATAAGTACACTTTTGCGATTTTCTCAAGTATCCATCCGGTTCCTCCGCCGGCAATTAATATCCTGCTACCGGGAGGAATAAAATTTAGTATCTCCGTTTGTGCTTTTTTAATTCTATTACCAAATACAATATTTGACAATAAATCATAACACCATGCTATTCTATCGTAATTATTCTTCACTTTCTTTTTTTAAAAGCAGATTGTACTTGTATAATTGCAATTGCTTTAATTTACATTATAAAAAAATACCACTATGCATTTTGTATCTAAAAGAATGGTTGCCTTTGTTTTTAATTTTTGTTTTATTGGCCTTGCATGGAGTCAAAATACAGGGAAAGTTCTTGAACAAAAAATTGTTACCAGTACTATTTTAAAGAGAGATGTTAAATACAGCATTTATCTTCCCCCGGATTATGAATCTTCGGAAAGAAGCTATCCTGTTGTATACCTTTTACATGGACGTACTGATGATAATACCGGCTGGCTTCAATTTGGCGAGATAAACAGATATGCGGATAAGGCGATTGCCGAAGGAATAATTCCCCCCATGATTATTGTTATGCCAAATGGTGATTTAACCTTCTTTATAAATTCATACGATGGTAAGGAAATGTATGAAGATTTTTTCATCAAAGAATTTATACCGTCAATTGAAAAAACTTATCATATAAAAACGCAAAAAAGATACCGCGGCATTGCAGGACTTTCAATGGGCGGATATGGGAGTTTAATTTATGCCCTAAAATATCCTGATTTATTTGCAGCAGCTGCGCCTCTTAGTGCAGCAGTGAGGGATGATGATGAAATGTCCACTATGCCTGATAATAAATGGGAAGATGAGTTTGGTCCTATATACGGGCCAGGCCTGAAAGGTAAAGGACGTTTAAGTAAGGCATGGTATAACACTTCTGTTCTTAAAATAATAGAATCCAAATCTGCCGAGGATTTAAAAAAAGTACGCTATTGGATAGATTGTGGGGATGATGACTTTTTAACAAAAGGAAATTGTCTTTTACACATTGCACTTACAGATAAAAAAGTTCCCCATGAATTTCGTGTTCGGGACGGGGTTCATAGCTGGACTTACTGGCGAACAGGTATTACTGAGGCATTGCAATTTATAGGGCAAAGTTTTCATCAGCAATAGGTTTATTTATAATGCTATGTCCTTTTGCTAACTGATTATTTTTGGTATACTCTTACATAGTCTACAAACATGCTGGCGGGAAATTTACTATCATCAATCGTTTGGCCTGGCCAGTTGCCACCTACCGCAAGGTTTAAGATAATAAAAAATGGCTTATGAAACTCTTCAGTACCATTAATATTATTTAGAATATTTGCTTCATTATATTTTACTCCATCTAAGTACCAGCGAATAGCGGATGAGTCCCATTCAATTGCGTATATATGATAGTCTGCAGGCAAGGTAGTTGTGGTCTTGTCACCGTATGAGGTGTAGCCATTATTATCCCAATGTAGTGTGCCGTAAAATAAATTATCAGTATTAATATGCTCCATAATATCTGTTTCGCCACAGGCAGGCCAGCTCAAAGAGTTAATGTTTGAGCCCAGCAACCAAAATGCCGGCCATAAACCCTGGCCAATTGGTATCATAATACGTGCTTCTATTTTTCCATAAGTAAACTCATGTTTTCCGTAAGTTGTCATCCGGGCTGAAGTATAATTATTAGTACTTACATTTTCCTTTCTTGCAGCAATTATTAGCTTACCATTTTCAACAGTGGCATTTGCTGCCTGGTAGTATTCTTTTTCATTATTACCCCAACCTGCCCCTCCTGTTTCAAAGTTCCAATTTGTTGAGTTTACCCCAATACCATCAAACTCATCTGCCCAGGCAAGTTTAAATGTATCCGGGGCAGGTATTGTTACAACAGGATTTGAAGGAGGGATGGTTATGAC
>JBDSAQ010000529.1:0-5558 GCA_039922095.1 Ginsengibacter sp.
GATAAACAAATTAGATATGCAATTGCTTATTACTGTTGTTATGAAAAAAGAACTAGCAGAACAAATATGACGGATTTATATAAAAACTTTAAAAATTAACTTGACGCTAATGCGATAGCTATCGGGATGCCATTTGGGTTGCCCTTTACCTTTTGGAAAGTATATCAACTCAAGGTTATGCATATCCGGGTCGTGAAAATAAAATGCTTTAATTCCTGCAGCAGCAGCATTACTGGCCGGAAGCGTTTGGGGCCCTGTTGAAACATGCATCACCATATATTTACGGAGACGTGCGTAAGCTTTATCCATGTCACTAACAACAATGGCAATGTGTTGAAAAAAGAGGTCATTACTTTGCATATCTTCCGGAATACTTCTACCACCTTGTGTGAGATAATCAGTCAGCTCAATCTGCTCATCGCCTAATTGCATGCGCACTACATGAATGCGTAAACCAAAAATTCCTTCGAGCTGTTCATAATTTTCCCCATATAGTTCGTCATCACTTATCTTTTTAAAGCCCAGTACTTCAGCATAAAATTTAACAGAAGCCTTCATGTCCTTTACTGTGATCCCTATTGTGCCTACTCTTTGTACCTGTGCAAAAGAAGTATTACAACTTAGCATAAATACAATAGCAACAACTTTTGCTCTAAAAAATATTTTCATGTCATTAATTTTTGATGGTCCCTGTTTTGATCAGCGAATTGTAATGTTTTATTTTCTTTTGATAATCTTACCTTTTTAATAAGAAGAAAAAATTCTGCAGCACTCAGCATCCCGGCAAAGGGAACTATCATATAAATCCAGAACGCGGTGTAAATATGAGCAGGAACTGCACTTGCAAATGATCTTGCGGGGTTCATTCCAAAACCGGAAATTGGGCCGGCAAGAATCACATAAATGCATACAAGGCACCCTGCAATGATTCTCGTATATTTTTTTAATATTGTATGTTCTGAAGTAAACAATACCATTGTGATCATAATTATCGCAATAATGTATTCCGTTATTGCTGCAGCTCCAACACCATTTTTCCCGGGTAGTGTTACTGCGTAATTTACAGGCGCCGCAGTTAAAACATTTCCTAATAAAGCCGCCATGATATACACAGCAATTGTTCCGCCGGTAAATTGAAAAATAACATAGAACATCGCATCCCAGGGACACATTTTATTTAAACGCAAAAATGTAAAAGTCACTGCCGGGTTTATGTGAGAGCCTGATGGTGCCGTGAATGGAGAATAAAAAATGAATAAAGCAGTAAAGCCCATCAACAACCCGGTAATTATATTGCGGAGCACTACATTATCAATGGCAAAATGAAATGAAGCATCATCACCCCAAAGTAGTGCACTGAAAAAACATGCAGAGATCATAAATATCGCAAGTCCTAATGCTTCCTGTAAATAATGGATCCAGTTCTTTTTAAAAGATGCCTTCATTTGGATTAGTCCTCCTTTACCGGTATAAACTTTTATGGGCATTGCTCTCATAATGCAAAGAGAATAATGTTAGAGATTTTCTTTTGTCGTGTATTTGACGTGAGGGATAAATATTCTTATCCATTTTTGTGAAAAATTATTATGAAAAAAACCGGGAAACAGAAAATGCTTGAAGAAGAGCTATATGATGCCGGCGATCAGGAGTTGATGCAGATGCGTATTAACGCAAGAACATTAATGCAGGCCTATAATCAAACCGTTTTCGATAAGCAGCAAAGAGAAATATTATTACAAAAGCTTTTAGGAAAGATTGGAAAGAATATAGATATACAAACTCCTTTCTATTGCGATTACGGTTGCCATATTGAGGTTGGCGATAATTTTTTTGCAAACTTTAATTGTGTGTTTCTTGATTGTAATTTTATAAAGATGGGTAACAATGTTTTCCTGGGGCCGAATGTACAGATCTATACAGCACATCATCCAATACTTGCCAGTGAAAGAATAAAAGGCCCGGAACTGGCGTCACCGGTAGCAATTGGTGATAATGTTTGGATTGGAGGAGGCTCTATTATTTGTGCAAGTGTAACAATTGGAGATAATACGACTATTGGTGCCGGAAGTGTAGTAGTAAAAAATATTCCTGCAAACGTAGTAGCTGTGGGTAATCCGTGCAGGCCAATAAAAAAACTGCAATAAAAAGGTAATGTAATTATACTTTCACATGCATCTGTCGTAACTCTCTTTCCAGGAAATAATTTAGTGCTGTTCTCAAAACCGCTATAGCAGCCAGTTTACCAATGTCATTCCAGCTTGGGGCTACCGCAGTTGCCAGTACATCTGCACCCAGTAATAATTCCAGGGACACGGCAACAGAGCTTCCAAAATTTATTCTTATCTCCTCCTTAGTAATTTTTGAAACAGTTGATTTTAAAAGAACAAAATAATTGATCAGTGTTTTTATCACAGCAATTCCAATGATCACTGCTGCAAGTATTTCCACCGCATGGCTTACATTGATCGTAATTTGTTTTGCTATTTCTTCCACCGGTTATGCAATTACATTTTTTTCTTCTAATGCGCTAACATTTACTTTCAACACATCATTTAAAATATGATCGCCAACTCTTAAAGCATTAGCGGCAATTGTAAGAGCAGGGTTGAACGCACCACAACTCACAAAAAAACTTGCATCAACAACATAAAGGTTTTGAATGTCATGGGCTTTGCAATGAAGATCCAGAACTGATGTTGAGGGATCTGTGCCAAAGCGCAATGTTCCATTTTGATGACTCATGCCGCTGACATCAAGATCATAGCCTGCCCATTGAATGTCTTTGAAACGATCATCAAGTTCACCAACTTT
The DNA here is from genome assembly GCA_039922095.1 of Ginsengibacter sp. Taxonomy (GTDB): domain Bacteria; phylum Bacteroidota; class Bacteroidia; order Chitinophagales; family Chitinophagaceae; genus Ginsengibacter. The sequence continues at coordinate 2,812 of JBDSAQ010000529.1, forward strand.
TGTAAGAACTTCTTTTAGTTTTTCTTTTAGCTTTTCATATGCCGTATAATTTGTGTGGTGATAATAAACTTTTATTTGCCCTTCTTTTGTAAGTGTAACACGGTTTTCGGGTGATGGAAGATCTTCGGAAGTAAGCCAGAAATCAAGCGTCATTTTTTTCAGGTCATCATAACTTTTTCCGGGATAAACTTTTTCGGCAAGCCACAGTATTGTGTCGGGATCATTTCTTCCCATTAATTGAATTTCACCAAGAGGAAATTCACTGTCACCGGCGCCACTATAAAAATCCGCAAGCCCGAGGCTTTTTTGAAATACACAGTCATTGATCATGTCTTTGGTAAAAACTACAAGACAACCATTGTGATGTAGCATTAAATTTCTTCCCACCTGTCCTGAAGAATTTGCTAAACCTGTTGGATGTTTTTCATTTGCACTGCGAAGAAAAAGCGGAGCAGAATTTACTGCTCCACATGCAACAATTACAACGTCGGCATTAAAGACCATCTCCTCACCTTTTACATTTGCATGAACTTTTGTAACACGTTTTCCACTTGCATCTGTATCTAATCTTTCAACATAAGCATGCGTAAGCAGCGTAACATTTTTATTTTTTAATGCAGGCCTTAGCGCCATCACCTGTCCGTCAGCTTTGCTGTCAGTAGGATCAGGAAACCCATCAAAATTCTCTAACATCACCGGCGCTTCTGTTTGTGTATAATCCTGTGGCAGCCTGATTCCCATAGGTAAAGGGAATGGCTGTAGTCCAATCTGCTCAAGGCTTTTCGTTAAATCTTTTATAAGAGGTTCATAATTTAAGGGCGGCAAAGGATAATCGGATGTTGTCCAGGGCTCACTTGGGTCAACACCACGTTTACCGTGAACGCTGTACAATTTTTCTGCGATGGTATAATACGATTCGTAGTCATTATATTTTAGCGGCCATTGTGGTGATGTGCCTCCATAGTGTTTTACTTCTTCAAAATCAGATTCACGAAAACGAAACAATGCAGCGCCATACATCTTACTATTACCACCAACATTGTAATGGATAAAAGGTTTGAAAGGTTTATCATCCTGGTCAAGCCATTCTTCATGCGGACGATAGCGGCCAACATTAACCACCTCATGTGCATCCCAGTTTTCTTTTTCTTTTGGAATAAATCCACCTCTTTCAAGAATTAATATCTTCTTTCCGGTAGGTGCAAGTTTATATGCAATGGTGCTTCCGCCGCTGCCAGTGCCAATGATGATGATGTCGTAATGATTGGTCATGATAAAATAATTTTAAACAGCATGTTTAATATAAATGCGATTGCAAAAAAAATATAATTGACAAACAACACTTGTCGTGTATTTGACTATGCATCAAAAATCAGGAGACCGGGATTTATTTTTAAATCGTTTGTAATAAACTATGACATATGTCTTAAAGCCGACAGAGCCCCCAATTGAAGACAAATACTTTTGTTTAAAATATAAACTATGAAAGGAATAATTTTTCTATTGAATGTTCTGCTGGTAACAACAACACCTTTGTTTGCACAGAAAGCGGAAATATTTTCAACCTCTGACCGGGCTATTCATGGCTATGACGCTGTTGAATATTTTAAACAGAATAAAGCCGTAAAGGGAAGCGCTGAAAATGTGTATTCATGGAGAGATGCCAAGTGGCACTTTTCTACAAAAGAAAATCTTGAAAGTTTTAAAGCGAGTCCTGAAAAGTACGCACCACAGTATGGCGGCTATTGTGCTTATGGTTTATCAGAAGGCCATAAGGCGCCAACGGATCCAAATGCTTTTACAATTGTAAATGGCAAACTGTACCTGAATTATGATCTTAATGTAAGAAAGAATTGGAGCGAAAACAAAGAAGAACGAATTTTTACGGCTGATAAAAATTGGCCTAATGTGAAAAACGAAGAATAGAATTAATAGACAAGTCATTTTTTAAATGCGAATAATATTTGTTCGCATTTTATTTTTAATCCCATTTATAATTATATGGATTCAAACAGTTCTGTTATCAATCAGCATAAAGAGACAGCACGAATTGAAGCGTTCAGCGATGGCATCTTTTGCGTGGCTATTACATTATTAGCAATAGAAATTGGCGTAGAGGTAAATAAAGATGAAACAAATGAAGGGTTACTGCATACCCTGATAAGCAAGTGGCGAATATGCCTGGCGTATTTTATCAGCTTTGTAAATGTGTTGCTTGCGTGGATAGGGCATCACGGGTTATTTAAGAATCTAAAGAGCACTGATAATTTCGTTATGATGACAAATGGTTTGTTGATAATGCTGGTGGCATTAGCCCCTTTTCCCACAAAGACACTTGGATTGTTTATACAGACAGGAGCTTTTAAAACAGCAGTTGTTTTTTATACCGGCTATTTTGTTTTGATAAGTATCGCATTCAGGTTGCTTTGGTATGCAGCTTCACGCAAAAAAGATTTACTGATACATGGCATTACTGAAATTCAAATTAAAGCCATCACTAAAAATGAAAATATTGGATTGGTATGCAATAGCATTATAATGGCAGTTGCTTTTGTAAGCCCCTGGACTGCTCTGGTATTGAGTTTTTTAATGTGGGTGTATTGGATTGTGTTTGCGTAACTACATTTCTTTTGTTCCAATTTCATACAGATAATTAATTAATTTTAGAACGACGACTTAAGTTAATCCGGAGAGTTAGCTACCATTTTATAGGGACAGCGCAAACTTTGAAGTGACCGGCTTTAAAA
>JBDSAQ010000530.1:0-6816 GCA_039922095.1 Ginsengibacter sp.
AAGAAGGGTTTTCTTGCAGACACTAAGTATTACATCTGCATTGGGGCCAGGCACAAAACCACAACTCCAGTTATCAGGGTTTTCCCAATTATTGTTTACAGCACCACTCCAGTTGCATGGCGTTACAGTAGTTGTATTTTTATAATAGCTTATGGTGCCATCACCTGCACCAATAAAAGCATCTATATCTCCATCTCCATCTATATCCACAAACGCTGGGGCGGAAAAATCTGATACTGCCACGCCATCGAAAGGGTCAGCTGCACCTGTTTGTAAAGTAAAAACCGGAGCGGATCTGGTGCCCGTGTTTTTATAATAAATGATCTCACCATAAAGTTCACCAATAAAGGCATCCATATCGCCATCTCCATCTATATCTAGAAAGGTGGGTATAGGATAATCGCCAACATTCGCTACGACGAAAGGGTTAGCTGCACCGCTTTGTTGAGCAAAAACTGGTGCCGATGCTGTCCCGGTATTTTTGTAATAGCTGATTGCGCCATTATAAGCTTCATAACTCCCAATAAAAGCATCCATATCACCATCGCCATCAATATCTACAAATGCCGGCGCAACATTACTAAAAACGGGAAACATGACATCGAGAGGATTTGCTGAGCCTGTTTGTAAAGTAAAGATGGGAGTTAATGCTGAGCCAGTGTTTTTATAATAGCGGAGTCTGCCATCATAACTCCCAATAAAAGCATCCATATCGCCATCGCATCTATATCCGCAAACGCGGGGGTCGCAGAATAGCCAACATCGACATATAAGGGATTAGCTGGGCCTAATTGGAATTTAAAAACCGGAGAAGATGTTGTGCCCGTGTTTTTATAATAAGTGATCCCACCATGAAATTCACCAATAAAAGCATCCATATCGCCATCACCATCAATATCTACAAAGACTGGTGCGGCCTCTCCCGAAACAGTAACAACACTTAAAGGATTTGCTGCACCAGTTTGTAAAGTAAATGTCTGAGCTTTTGCAAAAGTAATACTAAGCCCAGCGGCAATACAGGCCGCTGCCAAAGAAGCTTTTATTTTAATGCCTAACTTCCGTGCATACCGGGAAATACGCTTCCATATCTGCTGTTTTTTTTGCTGTGTATAATTTGCGAATTCTCCTGAGCGAATATTTTTTTCAAGTCTTGATATTGCTTTTTGATAAGAAGCACCTGTTTCGGTAGTGTAAAGTTTTGGCATGTTATTGCATTTTAAAATTTATACAATATAAAAATAATTATCTACTTAGGTAATTATTCTGGAATTTTTGCCCAAAAAAAATTATCAGATGTATGAAGGGCTAACCGATGCGCTGGGGCAGTATGATTGAGAATACCAGGACGACGTGAACCGGGCAAAATTTGCACATCATAAATTTCCTCTACACTTTGCTGATAGCGTATATTACCTACGTTGGCGCCTGTGGGCAAATGTATTATTTCAACACCGCAATAAATGGCATCTTTAGTAATGGCCAGGTCGCGGAAGGTTGATGCATTTTGGCGAAATTTTGATAAGCCAATAAATAAATAATCGCCTTGCTTTGCCATGCCTCTTACAAATCCTTTAAGCTGCGCTATTACATCATATTTGCCGGTATCAATATTAATGCGCACCAATTGCCCTGTAGCAGAGAGTAAACAATAAAGCTGATCATCAAACCATCTTGGAGAGTGCGGCATAGGCAAAGAATGAGCTACCACTTCATTGCTTTCTATATCCATTATTAAACCATTTGTTTCTACGCCCTTACGCAGCCCTTAATAGTATTAGTTTGCCCAAACATTGTTACATACTTAGGCGCTTCATTAACCATAGCCATACCATTAAGATGACTTAGATCGCCGGATTCAAGTGTTTTAATAAATGGCGGCATCCACTTGGGTGTAAAACTAAAATTATCATCAATGGTTGCAAGACAGGAGAACAATGTATTAACAGCCCAAAGCTTTCCTTCTTTATCCCAATCCATATCATGAATATCCACTGTTCCTGTATAATAGCTTGCACGGGGCACATAAAAGGCATCGTAAAAATGTGGTTTTACAGGATAAGTAAGAGCGAGTTGCGGTGCATTGGCCAACACCACCACTTCTTCTTTTGTTGCCAAAGCCATTCGGTTGCCGCTTATGGCAAGGCCCATAGCCTTATCAAAATCCCGTGGCAATTGTCTCATGGCATTAAGCCCATCGGGGGAAAGAAAAATTAATTTTCCTGCCTGGTAGGTGGTAATGGCCAGCGAGCAATTGAGCTGTGTAAGCAATTCGGCAACGTTGGGAGTATAAGTACAAGAAAATGGAGGTGCTGGCTTTTCCATATTGAGAGATCCCTTTTATATACCGGTAAAATTAGTAAATATTGAGAGCAATTATCTATAGCTATAAATCTATTACAGGATTGCTTGTAATATATAATCTGTCAGTCGCTTTGCTGATTGTTCAATTGTTTCTAAATATGTTTTAATGGTCAGATCCGGTTTAGAAGGCACTTCGTAGGGATCACTGATGCCGGTAAAATGAGTGATATGATCCGGATGTTCAAGTGGCAAGAGCGCTTTGTGGTACAAGCCTTTAGTGTCACGCTGTATAGTAACAGGCAAGGGACACTCTATAAATACAGTTTTGGTAAGAGGGCTTTTATTTTTTAATTTATCACGGGCTTCTTCGTAGGGATTGATGGCAGCCAGTATTGTAATGATTCCATGTTTTGCGAGCATTAGCCCTACAAATCCAAGGCGATTAATATTTTCCAAACGGTCTTCCTTAGAAAACCCCAAATCGTGGCACAAGTGTTTGCGACATTCGTCACCATCAAGCAACTGAACTTTATAACCCAAACCGGTAAGAGTTTCCCTGGCAATATTTGCAATGGAAGATTTACCTGCGCCGCTTAGGCCGGTCATTTGAATAAATATCATTTTGTGTTTAATATCCTGCACAACTTTTATAGCAGAATAACAATCATTTTTACATCACTATTTGTGCTTCCGCATATCACATATCATAAATTCACCACCTGCACCGCAGTGCCATAACACAAAACCTCTGTAACACCACTCATTACTTCATTAGCATCATATCGTACATTAATGATGGCATTAGCGCCATGCTCATTAGCATTTATCACTAACTGATCATAGGCCTCCATTCTTGCTTTTTCACAGAGCTCAATGTAGATTGATAACTTACCTCCTACTAAAGTTTGAAGCCCCCCGGCTATGTTGCCGAATACACTTCTGGATCTTACTGTAATGCCCCTTACAATTCCCAGGTGTTTAATAATTTTATAACCTTCTAACTGGTTGCTTGTTGTAATTAATTGTGTGTCTACCATGGCATATATAATTTTTAAGAAAGCAAATTAACATTCTTTTTCTGTCTGCCTGGCCATGGCAGCATATTTGTTATTGGTAGTTCGTAATTTGCAGCCTTTAAAAAACAATTAATCCTAAGCAATAAAACGTATGTTACAAACCGCAGAAGATATCCGCTTATTGAATGAAAAAATCACTTATTCAGCCGGTTTTATTGATAAGATACATAGTGAATTAAGCAAGGCAATAGTTGGCCAGCATCATATGATCGAAAGGCTTTTGATTGGGTTATTAAGCAATGGCCATATTTTACTTGAAGGCGTTCCGGGCCTTGCTAAAACCCTTTCTATAAAATCTCTTGCCCAAACTATTAATGCCAGATTCAGCAGGATACAATTTACCCCTGATCTTTTACCCGCCGATGTTACAGGCACTATGATATATAATCAGCAGAAGAATGAATTCATGGTTCGCAAAGGCCCCATATTTGCCAATTTTATTTTAGCAGATGAAATAAACAGAGCTCCTGCCAAAGTACAAAGCGCCCTACTTGAAGCTATGCAGGAAAGGCAGGTAACTATCGGTAGCTCATCTTACAATCTTGATGAGCCATTCCTGGTTTTAGCCACACAAAATCCCATTGAGCAGGAAGGTACCTATCCATTGCCGGAAGCCCAGGTAGACAGGTTCATGTTAAAAGTAGTTATTGATTATCCAACCAAGGCAGAGGAACAGCTAATTATCAGGCAGAATGTGCAGGGCTTAAAACCGTCATCCATAAATGCAGTTGTATCTACCCAGGAAATTCTTGGGGCCAGGGAGTTGGTACGGCAGGTTTATATGGATGAAAAAGTTGAGCAGTATATTTTGGATATTGTTTTTGCCAGCCGCTATCCTGATAAATATAATTTGCCAAAACTAAAACCCCTGATAGGTTTTGGCGGGTCTCCAAGAGCCAGCATTAACCTGGCTTTGGCGTCAAAAGCCTATGCCTATCTGAACAAGCGGGGATATGTAATTCCGGAAGATATAAGGAATGTATGTAAAGATGTTTTACGACATCGCATCGGCTTAACATACGAAGCTGAAGCCGAAAATGTAAATGTTGAAATGATTATTGCGGAGATTTTGAGGGTAGTGAATGTACCGTGAAGGGTTGTCAGATGACAGTTGTTAGTTAACAGATATTGTAAATACTATTTAATTCATTTAAAATATATCTTTTGAATTCTTATAAAAATTTAGAGGGCTGGAAGAAATCAATGCAGTTAGTAAAAGACGTCTATTTAACTATAAAAGACTTCCCTAAAGAAGAATTATATGGGCTTACATCACAAATAAAACGTGCTGCGGTTTCTATACCTTCTAATATTGCAGAAGGTATTGGCAGAAATTATAAAAAAGATACAATTCAATTCCTTCATATTTCGAGGGGATCATTATATGAGCTCGAAACATTATTCAGTATTGCTGAAATGATTGGTGTGCTAAAAGTGAACCATTTGAATAACATCTCTGAGAACATTAATGAATGTGGAAAAATTCTTAATGGGCTTATTTCTTATTATGAAAAATCTAATTTAAAATAAAACAATCTGACAACTGACAACTGCCCTCTGTCAACTTCTATGCTTTCAATACCCGAAATATTAAAAAAAGTAAAAGAGCTGGAGATCATAAGCCGTAAGCTTACTACGCATATGTTTACCGGTGAATATCATTCTGCATTTAAGGGCCGTGGAATGAGCTTCAGGGAAGTAAGAGAATATTCTCATGGTGATGATGTACGGTTTATTGACTGGAATGTTAGTGCCCGCTATTCCCATCCTTTTACAAAAGTTTTTGAAGAAGAGAGAGAGTTAACAGTTATCTTATTAGTGGATGTGAGCGCCAGTGCTTTGTTTGGTACTACCAATCAACGCAAGAAAGATATGATTACAGAAGTTGGCGCAGTACTTACTTTTAGCGCCATCAATAATGAAGATAAAGTTGGGGTGATATTTTTTAGTGATAAAATTGAAAAATACATTCCGCCCAAAAAGGGCAAGCAGCATGCTTTGTACATTGTGAGGGAATTGCTGACAGCAGAACCTAAACGAACAGGTACAAATCTTAATGAAGCTTTTAAATTCTTCAATAAAATGTCACGTCATAAAAATATTGGTTTTATTATGAGTGACTTTTTGGATGATAACTACGAAGATAATTTGAAAGTGATGGGGAAAAAGCATGATGTAATAGGATTAAAAGTATATGATAAAATGGACATGCAATTACCTGAAATTGGAATGTTACAGGTACAGGATCTTGAATCGGGAAAGATCAAATGGGTTGATACGGGTAATGCTCTGGTGCGCTATAATTACCAGCAAAATTTTTTAAAGCAAAGTGAAATATGTAAAAATATTTTCAGAAAGGCAGGCGCTGATTTACTGCATATCCGCACTGACGAAGATTATGTAAAAATATTACAACAATTTTTTATAAAGAGAAGCTGACCCATAGCTGAAAGGAGTTTAAAAAGGTTCAACTTAATGATGATATTTTTGAAAATTAATAAAATTTGCTTCTTAATATGTTGCTGTATTTTTTTGATGTCTTCTTTTATTACCAGCGCACAGAATCCTCAGTTAAAGACCACAATTAATAAGCAAAATATACTTATTGGAGAACCCCTGAAGATTAGAGTAGAGGCTAACTTTCCGGTAAACACCTATAAAATTACCTGGCTTACTATACCCGACAGCATAGCTCATTTTGAAGTTATAGAAAGGCAAAAAACAGATTCAATTGAAAGTAATGGGATGCTGAAAGTTCAGCAGATTATTACATTAACCAGCTTTGATTCAGGCATAAGAACAATTCCTTCTTTTTTAGTAAATTTTGATGCTTTTTCTGATGACTCTGCTTTTAACTTATTCACTGATTCTATCCGTGTAGCTGTTTCTTTTGCACCAACGGATAGCATCAAACCCTTTCATGATATTAAAACCATTATTGAAGTAAAAGATGAACGGCCGTTGTGGGTATGGATTGTTGCAGGGTTAGTTGTGCTCTTATTAATTTTTCTTATTTATTACCTCCTGAAAAAATTACGAAAAAAGAATTCAAGCAACCTGTTTGCATCAAACCTTTCGCCATTAGAAGAAGCACTTCAATCATTAACTGAATTGCAAAAGCAACAGCTTTTGAGTAAGCATCAGGTTAAACAATTCCATAGCAGGTTAAGCGAAATATTTAAAAGGTACATGTCTGCAAAAATCAATTTTAACTTACTCAACCTAACCTCTGAGCAGGTATTAATGAAACTGGATGAACTCTACATTAATAAAGAAAATATTGGATTAGTGGCAAACAATTTACTAATGGCGGATGCTGTAAAATTTGCCAAATATGTTCCTGGTAATACAGAAAGTGAAGAGGCCTTTTCTAATACTAAAAAAGTTATTCAACAAATAGATCAATCAATTATAAATAGTAAAAGTGGTATTTGAATAT
>JBDSAQ010000531.1:0-4127 GCA_039922095.1 Ginsengibacter sp.
TTAAATTAGATGAAGTAAACCACTCAAAGGCAGGGTTAACTTTAAACACAGCATCTTTAGAAAAGGTATTTGATGACCTTTCAGCGCATGTTAAAGAACAACAGATATTTTTAAGAGATTATTTAAGTAGTGCTAAAGAGAATGAGAAAATTAATACGCGTAAATAACACTCTCAAAAAATCAGCTCTATAATTTTTTTAGAATACTGGCTAACCTTTAAATAATCCCTTAATGAAATTTCATATGCTTTTAACTTTGCTGTATGCAGCTTTTTTACCTGCGAAGGAAACGATACATATAACACTCTGTCTGATATTATTGAGAGCGTTTGATGTTAAACCTATCAATTTAATTTAAAACAATTGCAAATTCAGTTCTCCCCGGCTCTGCAGTTTTTAAACTAAAGTGGTAATGATGGTTCAATAAAATTTCTTTAACCACTGTCAAACCTATTCCCTGGCCTGTTTTTTTTGTACTGAAAAATGGTGTAAATATTTCATCTGCCTGCTGTTCATCAATGCCCTTACCGGTATCAGTAATAATTATTTTTTTTGGATGAAGTGTTGTTGTAAATCGAACGATGCCTTTTTCCTCAATTGATTCAAAAGCATTTTTTACAATGTTTATCAACACCTGCGCCATTTGCAGTTCATCAGCCAAAAAATAAACAGGTTCTTCTGAAAGGCGGTATTCAAAAATTATTTCTTTTTCCTCAGCCTGTGTCTTCATTAAAGTGGCCACATGATTAATTAATTCGTGCAAGTCAATTTCCTTTTTATTTGGTTCCGGAAGCCTTACTACATCAGCAAAATTTCGCATAAAAAAGTTCAGATTCTGGTTGCGCTCCAGGGCAACTTTTAATGCTTGTTGTAAAGGCTTGTTTGCGTGATGATGCCAAAGATTGGATGTATTTAAAGTAGTGTCAATAATAGAATTTACGGGACCAATTGTATTATTTACTTCATGAGCCATCATTCGGATTACTTTACCATACGCTTTCTTTTCAGCTGCTAAAATTTCAGCAGTTAATTCTTCTATCATTATAAAATGCCTCGGAAATCCACGATCAATGAAATGAGATTTTTGCATCTTATAAGTTGATATCCCATTTAGGGTAATCATTTTCGATTCTCCCGTTTTTAATTTACTTATTTCCTGCATTATTAATTCGGGGAGATTCCCTGGTGATTTACCTATAACCTCTTTTTCTTCTACACCCAATAATTCCATGGCTTTAGGATTAAGTTGATGAATATGCTCATCATGATCTAAAACAAGTATACCTGTTGGCGAAGTATTAATAAGTTTTGATAGAAAAAAATGTTGCTCTTCTTGTTTTGTTCTTTCCTGTTTAAGCTGCTCCATCATTTGGTTATAAACGCTTATAAGCTGATCCATTTCATATTTTCCCGTGGTAACGAATTTGATATTGAAATCCCGTTCTTTTATGGCTTCTAATCCTTGCAGTATTGTTTGTAAAGGTTGTATCAGTTCGTTGTACAATTGCCATGATATAATGATTGAAATAAGAATAAGTATTTCCGAAGCAATAAAGAAAATCTTATTATCACTGAAAATAATAAAAGAAAGCACCAGGGTTAAGAGATGAATAATTATTACAAACAAGAGATATTTAGTCCGCAGCTTCATCATATGGTATATGGTATTTATCAAGCCGGCGATAAAGAGCGCTTCGGGTGATGCCTAATGCATTGGCAGCTTTTGAAACTTTATTGTTATGAAATGCCATTGCCTTCTTTATCATTTGTATTTCAAGTTCATCGAGGGTAATTGTTCCAACTTCAGGTAATTGCATACTTCCTTTTTTAGCAGGAGATAATTCCAGTTGCGACTGGAAGTCATGTACATCAAGATAATCTTTCCTGCTTATTAATACCGAACGTTCTACAAGATTTTTTAACTGCCGTATATTCCCCGGTAAAGGTAGCAGTTGCAGCCATTTCATTGCATCACGGCTTATCTTAATTCCGGGGCGGTTGTATATCTCTTTTAAATTATTAATGAAAAATTCGGTTAAAAGAGGAATGTCTTTTTGCCGTTCTCTCAACGGTGGTAATTTTATGGAGATCAGATTTATGCGGTATAAAAGGTCTTCTCTAAAACTGCCAAAACTAACCATTTCTTCGAGGTTTCGATTGGTTGCACAAATTACTCTTACATCAACCGTTTTTGTGCGGCTACTTCCCAGTACTTCATAAGTTCTGTCTTGTAATACACGCAATAATTTCACCTGGCTTCCTGCATCAAGATCCCCAATCTCATCTAAAAAGATAGTACCCTTATTTGCCATTTCAAACCGTCCGGTTCTATCATACTTTGCATCAGTAAATGCGCCGCGTATATGCCCAAACATTTCACTTTCAAACAGTGAGGTGGAAATACCGCCAAGATTAACTTTAATGAAGGGCTTATTATTCCGTAAACTGTTTTGATGAATAGCCTCTGCAATTAACTCTTTGCCGGTTCCGCTTTCACCCGTTATTAATACAGATGCATCAGTAGTTGCCACCCTGCCAATTGTTTCCAGGATATCAAGCATCTGATAATCTTCTCCAATTATTTGCTTAAAATCGTATAAGCTATCAAGTTGTTTTCGGTTATGCTTTTCAGTTTTCCTTTCGTTGAGATCCAGCAATGTTTTTACGGTTTGCAAAACATGGTCGTTGTTCCATGGCTTATTTAAAAAATCATTGGCGCCTAACTTCATTCCCTGTACTGCAAGTTCTATGGTTCCCCAACCGGTAAGGAGTATAATTGGAATATTCTCATTTATCCTTTTGATCTGCTGCAGTAATTGCATCCCTTCTTTACCGGAAGTATCAATGGTAAAATTCAAATCTAAAATGATAAGTGATGGAAGCTGGTTCTCTATAATAACAAGGGCTTCCTTTGCTCCTTCAGCAGTCTTTACCTCATAACCTTCATTTTGCAATAAGAGAATCAGTGAAGTTCTTACAGCTATATCATCATCAATAATCAGTATCATATTTTCGTTATAGAATGCGGTGTCAATTTACGGTATTATTTTTCACGCCAACAACCCTAAGAAAGCATACTTAAAAGCCCCTTTAGGCCCGCCCGTGCCGGTACGGACGGGGGTTGGGGTTCTTATTCTTCATGCAGTGCAACTGCAGGATAAATTGATGCAGCCTGCCTTCCGGGATATAATGAACAAATAAATACCAGTAAATAAATAAATAATATGGCCAAAACGAGTGCAGTTAAATAAACTCCTGCCGCCAAATCAAACACATGCAATAATGGAAATTGAATAGCAAAAAAAGATCCTATGATTAATGACAAAGTTGCCAATATAAGCGCCTCAGAAACTAATTGAGCTGAAACAGATTTACCTGTAGCGCCAACAGCTCTTCGTAATCCTATCTCACCTCTTCTTTTATTAATGTTATACCAAAGCACACCGAATAACCCTAATGCAACATTAATGATAAGGAAACACGCAACTATCAAAAGAACGATCATCGGCACTAATGCAAAATAATTTATACCCTTACGTTTATTGGCCAAATGCTCTATTTCAACATTTGAATTTTTCATCGAGTTCGCCATCGTCTTATATAAGTGGCTTTCAAAGGCGGCATCAGCATTGGGTGTAACCTTTATCAAAATTTTGCTAAGCCAGTGAAACGCACTTGTATCTAATCGCTGGTAAACGCCAATCCCCGAGGGTGCATAATCGCCCTTTACTTTTACATCTTCTACAACCCCGATCACTTTCATCTTATTTTGGTTATTGTCGCCACCTAACCCAACGGCCATCCCATTAATAACTGCATCACCCGTAAATTTACCTATTGGATTCTCCTGCCCAAAAAGAGCTTCCTTTAAACTGTTATTTATTACAATGGGTTTAGTTTTTGCAGCAACGTCTTCACTGTTAAACCAACGTCCGGCAAGTATCTTCAAATTCAAAACATCTTTATAACTATTTTCAACCAGGTATGAATTAACCTTGAAGAGCTGTTTGCCGTTATAACTAATTGCATTCTGCATGGTGTTTTGAAAAAAAGGAACATTATCACTGCTAAAACTTATTTCCTTTACCTGTGGCATTGACTTTATGGTTTTCCGCAGCATCTCATAAT
>JBDSAQ010000532.1:0-21533 GCA_039922095.1 Ginsengibacter sp.
TAATCATTTAAATATTATTGATGCGGCAATGGATTTTAAGATTGCATATAAAAGAGATAAAGCTCAAACCACTAAAAATTTCCCTGCTGACGAAGAGTCTGAAAACGAAAAAGAAAATAAAGGAAAAGAAAAAATAGAAGAACACGAGAAATACTATACCAATCATATTGTAACCAGTCAGTTTCAATTGTCTCCAAAGGATAAATTCATTTGCTTTAGCACTAAATTAAATATCCATCCTTACTCTGAGGATGACATACAGCCGCCTAAAGCTGTTTAACATACTTCTATTAATTACTAATTTTTGATTGTTATATCAATGCTGTGACAGCGAGTTACAGGTGTAATTAGTTGCCTATCAAGCATAGATTTTTAATTTCTTCATACCCCGATCGCTATCGGCATAATGCTGATGTGTGATTAAATTATCCCACAAGGCAGCAACAAGTGAAACAAATAAATTAAACACTAATGATAAAATTAGATACAAAACATTTAAAGGCCGATCTGCCATCGGGCCTTGTAGTTTTTTTAGTGGCGCTTCCGCTTTGTTTAGGAATTTCATTAGCATCTGGCGCCCCATTTTTCAGTGGCTTAATTTCCGGTATAATTGGCGGAATTGTAATTGGTTCATTAAGCGGATCAAAATTAAGCGTAAGCGGACCGGCAGCAGGCCTTGCTGCATTAGTACTATCTGCCATTAACAATATTGGTGCATTCGATCTTTTTCTTTGTGCTGTTTTAATGGCGGGTATTTTGCAAATTTTAATAAGTGTGGCAAAGTTGGGGGGCATTGCCGGTTATTTTCCATCAAGCGTTATTAAGGGATTACTAACCAGCATTGGTATATTGATTATTGCCAAACAAATCCCTCATGCTGTGGGATACGATAAAGATGAAAGAGGTATTTTAACTGAATTTGGAACTGAAGACTGGCATGAACTGCTGCAACCATTATTGCATATAAATGCAGGCGCCCTTATTATTTGCATTACCGCCATTATAATAATGATTGTGTGGGAAAAGCCATTTATAAAAAAGAGAATAAAATTTATTCCCGGCGCTTTAGTGGCAGTTATAGCTGGTATAGTAATCAACGAAATATTTAAAGCCGCCAATAGCCCCCTTATGGTTAGTGAAAGTCACCTTGTACAAATTGAAGCTGCAAAAAATGCATCTGATTTTTTTAGTTTTTTTACTATGCCGGATTTTAATGGTTTTTTAAATAGTAAAGTAATCATTACAGGGTTTATGATAGCTATAATAGCATCTCTTGAAACATTGCTAAGCATTGAAGCCATTGACAACCTGGATCCGCAAAGGAATGTTACTAATACCAACAGGGAATTATTGGCGCAAGGTATAGGGAATACCATAGCGGGATTAATAGGGGGATTACCTATAACCAGTGTAATAGTAAGGAGCAGCGCAAATTTACATGCAGGAGCAAAGTCTAATTTATCAACCATGTTTCATGGCTTTTTACTATTGGTTTGTGTAATTACTATCCCAGGTCTGCTTAATTATATTCCCTTATCTGCTTTGGCGGCTATACTATTGTTAACAGGTTATAAGTTGTGTAAACTTTCTGTTTTTGCACAAATAATAAAAAATGGGAAATATCAGTACATACCTTTTTTTGTTACTGTGCTCGTAATTATTACAATTGATTTGTTGGGAGTGTACAAAACACTAAAAGGCGAAGGCTTATTAATAGGAGTAATTGCCGGATTGGTAGCTGCATGTGGAGCCATCCTTCATGGCAACCTGAAAAATTCTTATTTCTTCCATAAAAACCAGCACCAGGAAGGAAATATTGTAAGAATACGCTTATCTGAAGAAGTGTCTTTTTTAAATAAAGCGGCCATTAGGGAAACTTTGGATCATATGCCCGAAAATGCCACCGTGGTAATTGATGCATCCTATTCAGATTATATAGATTTTGATGTACTGGAACTGATAAAGGAATTTAAGGATCTAAAAGCGCCACTTAAAAAAATTACCTGCAGGCTTGAAGGTTTTCAGGAAAAATACCGGATTGAAAATCATTTACACGTACAATCTGTACATTAGTTAAAAATTAAAATTATTATGGAACAATCGTATCAAAAACTTTTACAGGGAAATAAAGTATTTGCTGAAAGCAGGCTTTTTCAGGATCCCGAGTATTTTAAAAAATTATCCAAGGGCCAAACCCCTGCATATTTATGGATTGGATGCAGTGATAGCAGAGTTCCTGCCAATGAAATTACCAATACTAAAAGCGGTGAAATGTTTGTTCATCGCAATATTGCTAACCTGGTTGTGCATACCGATAGTAACTTGTTAAGTGTATTGGAATACGCAATAAAGTTTCTGCAGGTAAAGCATATTATAGTATGCGGACATTATGGGTGTGGGGGTATCTCTACTGCCATGACACATACTTTTCACGGGTATGTTGATAATTGGTTGCGGAATATTAAAGATGTGTATCACCAAAACTCTATAGAACTTGATGCTATTGAAGATGAAGAGCAAAGGGCTAATCGCCTGACAGAACTAAATGTAATAGAACAGGTAAGAAACCTTGCCAAAAACCCATTAGTGCAACAGGCATGGGGTGAAAGAGAATTACATCTTCATGGTTGGGTATATGGCGTACATAATGGATTGGTAAAAGATCTTTCTATAATTCATGACAGCAGTGAAGATATTGACCCTATCTACAGGTTCAATATACCCAAATAAGATTCATTGCAAAAAATATGGAAGAGTGTTATGAGAATGTAGATGTGGGTAGTGTTAAAATATCCGGAAGGTTATTGAATAATTTTTAATAAATATTATTCCTCAACAGTTATTTCGTGCGTTCCATCCATAATTTCAACCTGGTAAACTTCAGCATCAATTTTGAAGTTTTCCTTGTAAGAATTGGTTGCAGCAGATAAAAATGCCTTCATCCCCTCTTCTTTTATAATATTTATAGTACAGCCTCCAAAGCCGCCGCCCATCATCCTTGAACCAATTACATCAGTATTTTCTTTTGCAAGCTGTACTAAAAAATCAAGCTCTTTACAACTTACCTGGTATAGGTTGCTTAAACCATCGTGGCTTTTGAACATTAGCTTACCAAATTCTAACAAATTATTTTGCTCTAAAAGCCGGGCAGCTTGCCGGGTACGGCAAATTTCTTCAACTACATACAAACAACGCATATAAACGAGCTCAGGCATTTTATTTTTAAATGTATGGATATCTTCCGGGAACTTTATATCTCTGAATGAATCAATATTTATTTCTTTTTTTAATATTGCCAACCCTTCTTCGCATTGCTTTCTTCTAACATTATACTCAGAAGATGCCAGGGAATGATGCACCCTGGTATTAATTAATACAATTTTATAGCCGGTTAAATGCAGTGGAAAATATTGATGTTCTATACTTCTGCAATCAAGCAATAACACATGATCTTTTTTGCCAAGCATATTTGCGTACTGATCCATAATGCCGCACATAACACCGGGGTAATTATGTTCTGCCCGCTGGCCTAATAAGGCAAGCTCCTTTCTGCTTAAACCAAAGTGAAAAAGTTCATTAAGGCCAAAAGAAACACCACCTTCAACTGCTGCAGAAGAAGATAGCCCGCCACCATCTGCAATATTTCCACCAAACACACAATCAAATCCTTTCAGAGGCACACCTAACAAAATAAATTCATTCACTACACTTAGAACATAATTTTTCCAGCCAGTCATTTTCCTGACGTCTGCTATTTTTATCGTAAGCTTTTCATTAAAATCAATTGAGAAAAAATTTATCTCATCTGAATTATTTAAACCGATAGCATAATATAACCCTTTATCAATGGCAGCCGGCATTACAAAGCCATCGTTATAATCCACATGCTCTCCTATTAGATTTATTCTGCCGGGAGAATAATAAAAATGCGGCGTGGATGTAAAGTTTTCCAGGAAAACTAATCTTACTTTTGAAGCAATCGTATTCATGAATTAATGTAGCAACAGGATAGATGTGATAAATATTTTGGGAAGATACTCAATTTGTTTCCAGAATTTTCATAACCATTTTTTCTTCAGGAGTAAGATCAGATTTATCATCGTTGATTAATAACTCATCAAGCTCTGATATATACTTTTCTATTTTTTTACTCTCATACAACGAAAGGATCAGCGGATGAACATAATACTTTTTACAAACCGTTCTGGTATTGCCTAGATGCTTTGATACAACATCCAGGGCTTCTACAATTCTTCTTTTAGTTTCTGTCTGTGTATCGCAACATCCTATGGACTTTAAAGCCAAAAAAGCCTGAACTGTTCCAGCCCATGTTCTAAAGTCCTTTGCAGTAAAATCTGACCCGCTGATCTTTCTTATATATTCATTTACCATTCCGGAATCTATAGACTTTTTTTCTCCCTGTTCATCATAGTATTGAAATAATTCTTTCCCTGGAATATCCCTGCACTGTTTGACAATATTGGAAAGTTTTTTATTCTTAATACTAATGTCATGCAATACTCCTTTCTTTCCTTTAAAAGAAAATTTTAAACTGCTGCCTTCAATCTTTACATGCTTGTCCTTTAAAGTAGTAAGTCCGAAGGAGCCATACAGTTTCTCATAAAAATTATTGCCCACACGAATATTTGTTCTTTCCATTAAGCTCACTACGGCAGCGAGAACTTTTCCAACTGGCAAAGCAGATGGTGACAAATCCTTTTCAAGCTGAAGACGGATAGCGGGAAGTACTTTACCAAATTGGTACAGTCTATAAAATTTGGTATGGTTTCTAAGCTTATTCCAGTCAGCATGATATTTATATTGCTTCCTGTTTTTTACATCAAAACCCGTTGCCTGCAGATGGCCGTTTGCAAGCCTGCAGATCCAAACATTTTGCCATGCCGGGGGGAGAACTAAATGTTTTATCCTCAATAGTTCTTCATCATCATCAATTTTTTTATCCTGAAAAAAATATTGAAATTTATCGCCTGCTTTTACTCTTACAATACCAGGCTCACTGTCGCTTACATATACAAGATTTACGGCCTTAGCGCTTTTTGCTGCATCCTTAATTATACTGTCAATTTTTTTCTTTGAAAGCCTTATTGGTTCTTCAACAATCGCAGCCATATATTTTTATAATTAGCCATTTATAATTTCACCGCCATTAGGATGCAAAACCTGTCCTGTTATATAAGACGAATCATCACATGCCAGAAATAAATAACAGGGAGCCACTTCGGCCGGTTCCCCGGCACGCTTCATTGGTACATCACTGCCATGCTTAGCAACTTTTTCAGGCTCAAAAGAAGATACAATAAGAGGTGTCCATATAGGGCCTGGAGCCACAGCATTTACCCTTATCCCTTTTTCAATAAGGTTGGAAGAAAGGCTTCTTGTAAAACTAACTATTGCACCTTTGGTTGAGGCATAATCCATCAACTCACTGCTGCCCCGGTATGCAGTAACAGAAGTAGTATTTATAATTGCACCCCCTCCCGGTATATGCAACAATGCGGCTTTCGTTATCCAGAAAATAGAAAAAATATTTGTTTCAAAAGTTTTCAAAAGCTGTTTAGTGGAAATATCTTCAAGGCTTTTGCTTTCAAAATGAATAGCAGCATTATTTATTAAAACATCAATTCGTGCAAATTGTTTTATCGTTTTGGACACGGCACTTAAACAAAATTTTTCTTTGCTGATGTCTCCTGGTATCAATAAACACTTTCTTCCGTATTGCTTCTCAATTATTTGCTTTGTGTCATTGGCATCTTTGTGTTCATTATAGTAAACAATGGCTATATCAGCTCCTTCTTTTGCAAAGAGTATAGCAACAGCCCTGCCTATTCCACTATCACCGCCGGTGATAAGAGCAATTTTATTATACAATTTTCCACTTCCTTTATTTTTATCACTATCCGAAACGGGAACAGGTTTCATTTCATACTCATTGCCTGGCCTTGATTGTTGCTGGGGTTTGCGTATTAGCTTTTTAGGATTTACTTTTTGCATAAAATTCACTTTTCATTTTTATCATGTTACAATTTAATTCACCATAAATATCAAGCCAATTGTTTAGGAGAAAGAGGAATTAGTTCATACAAAACTGATAACATGAAAAACGCTAAGCAGCGCAATGCTCATGATAATTTATTAATTCTATTGCAGTTCTTTCAAAATTGAAACCTGCATATTTTTCAATGATCTCATTAAGTACACTTTCAATTTCATCAATTTCTTTTAAGGTGACTAACTTGTTTCTGTACTCTTTTATATTTGGCATGCCTTTAAGGTAATTGGCATAGTGGCGGCGCATTTCATTTATACCAACTACCGGGCCCTTCCACTCATAGGATCTCAGCAGATGTTTTTTGCAAACAGCAATCCTCTCTTCAATGGTTGGCGGTGCAAGTAAATCACCCGTTGCCAGGTAATGTTTTATTTCATTAAATATCCACGGATAACCAATGGCGGCTCTGCCGATCATTATGCCATCTATGCCATACCTGTTTTTATATTCTAATGCTTTTTGTGGTGAATCCACATCCCCATTGCCAAATATGGGTATAGTAATTCTCGGGTTCTCTTTTACTTTTGCAATCAGTGTCCAGTCTGCCTCTCCTTTGTACATCTGCGTTCTTGTACGGCCATGAATAGCCAGTGCTTTTATACCCACATCCTGCAGGCGTTCAGCAACTTCTTCTATGTTTTTTGTATTGTCATCCCACCCCAATCTTGTTTTAACCGTTACAGGAAGTGAAGTACTTTTTACAACAGCCTCAGTTAGCCTGATCATTAAAGGAATATCTTTCAACACACCAGCCCCTGCTCCTTTGCAGGCAACTTTTTTTACAGGGCACCCAAAATTAATATCCAAAAGATCGGGGTTAGTTGCATCAACTATTTTAGCCGCCAGGGAAAGGCTATCCTCATCACCTCCAAAAATTTGTATACCTACCGGTTTTTCATAATCAAATATGTCAAGTTTTTTACGGCTTTTGATAGCATCACGAATCAACCCTTCACTGCTTATAAATTCAGTGTACATAAGGTCTGCGCCATTATCTTTACAAACTGCCCTGAATGGCGGATCACTAACATCCTCCATGGGAGCAAGCAGTAATGGAAATTCAGGAAGTTGCAGGTTACCGATTTTGATCATTACACATTCATTTGGTCATGGGCATTCGTGATTCAGACGCATTATCTACAAAATGACAATTGACCTATTGACAATTGACTTGTTTTTAAGAAAATATGGGCTGTAAATTTACATACTTATAAATAAAGCAATTATGGTTGATAAGAACTCAAAGAAATTTAACTATCTGGCCCAATTGGGAATACTATTAGGATTAACCTGTGCTGGTTTTATAGCCGTACTTATATTAAGTGCACTGATATGGGTGATGATGCAGGGATTAACCTTCCCTGCAAAAAATTCCGATATATTTCAACTAAAATATTATAATACACTTATGGTTATACAGGCTGTTACTACATTTTTTCTTTTTTTTCTTCCGGTTTATGTTTTTGCCATGATTTGTTATAAAAGGCCTTATAAATTTTTAGGCTTTAACCTTCGCTTTAATTTTAAACAAATCCTTTTAGTGTTAAGTATTTTGCTACTTACATTTCCACTTTCTGCCGCATTAGGTGAGTGGACAAAACTATTGCCGATACCGGAAAGTTGGGCTATAAAATTTAAAGCAATGGAAGTGGCCAGGGAAGCGCAGGAAGCCACTTTAATTCAAATTAATTCCTTTTCAAAATACATTATTTCATTATTTATTATTGGATTATTGCCGGGCATTTTTGAGGAAACATTTTTTAGAGCTGGCATGCAAAATCTTTTTACCCGGTGGTTTAGGGGACCCTGGATAGCTATAATTTTAACCAGCATTATCTTCAGCATTATACATGCTTCTTTTTATGGCTTTTTTGTTCGCTTTGGGTTAGGTGTAATTTTAGGATTTATATTTTATTACAGTGGCAGCTTGTGGTTGTCAATATTATTGCATTTCCTTTTTAATGGTATACAGGTAACCGCCCTCTATGCAATGAACATGTCTGGGAATATAAAGCAGGCCAAAGATTTAGAAAAGAACCTTCCAATGTGGGCCGGGTTGGTGTCTTTAGCGTTAATTTTTTATTTATTCATTCTATTTAAAAAAGTCTCCGAAGCTAAGCTGGCTAAATACCCTGAAGAAGAATTCCCTGACAATGACTTTGATAACTGGACTGCTATTCAACCAAAATTGTAATGCCTTTTAATATTTCAATTTTTAAAACAAGGGCATTAACAGCAATCGTTTTTGTGGTTATAATGCTTGCAGGCTTACTATGGAACCAGTGGAGTTTTATTCTTCTTTTTATTATAATTCATTTTGGTTGCTGGTACGAGTTTATAAAACTGATAAAGAAAATTCATTTGAAAAATTATGGATATTATCTCCCCGCCGGACTTCTATATATCACTGTTCCGGTTTTAATGATAATAGATCTATCCAATCCTCCTTTCAGATATGATATAATAAAAGGAGATTTTTTACCTGTAATTCCTTGTATCATAATTTTTTCAATTTGGATAAATGATACCATGGCTTACATGGTTGGCTCATTTATTGGCAAAACCCCACTCTCTAAAATCTCGCCAAAAAAAACATGGGAAGGAACGTTAGGCGGAGCCGTGCTCTGTATAGGTTTAATGGGGTTAACTGGCTGGTATACTAAACTTCACCACTTTAGAGATTGGATTATTATTGCCCTGATATGTGCTGTATTTGGAACCTTGGGCGACCTGCTGGAAAGTAAATTAAAACGAATGGCAGCCGTAAAAGACAGTGGGAGCATTATGCCCGGGCATGGTGGTTTTTTAGATAGGTTCGATTCTGCTTTAGTTGCCATACCTTTTGTGTGGTTATTTGTTTATTTTTTTATGAGATAAATGAAAGTTTTAATCTGCCTCTCCACCCACTGGTTTATATTTGTGATTAATTTTTTATTTAATGAACATTCATAAGGAAGGTTATAGATCTATTGCTTTTGTTGCGTTGGTTCTTATTATAATTAATGTAATTTTTTATTTCTTTTTTAGCTTATCGCTCCCCCTGGCTCTATGGATTATTTTATCTATTACAATTATTTTGTTACTGTTTGTTATTTCTTTTTTCAGGTCTCCAAAAGTTGACCTGACTATCAGTGAACTCGAAGTAGTTTCTCCGGCTGATGGCAAAGTAGTAGTTATTGAAGAAATTTTTGATACTGAATATTTTAATGATAAGCGTTTACAAATATCAGTTTTTATGAGCCCTGCCAATGTACATATCAATCGTATACCGGTTAGCGGAGAAGTGTTGTACAGCCAATATCACAAAGGAAAATACCTCGTTGCCTGGAATCCTAAATCCTCCACTGAAAATGAAAGGCATAGTATTGTTATTAAAAATGACAATGTATACATTTTGGTAAAACAAATTGCCGGTGCTGTAGCGAAAAGAATAGTAAATTATTTGAAAGTAGGAGAGATGGTACAGCAGGGAAACGAAATGGGCTTCATTAAATTTGGCAGCAGGGTAGATGTACTACTGCCGGTTGATGTAAAAATAAATGTACAGCTTAACCAGGTGGTTAAAGGAGGGGTTACAGTGCTGGCGAGTTTTATTAAATTTAAGCCTTCAAATGAAAGTCTGCCTGCAAGCGTCAATTCAGTTAATGTTTAACAGGTTGTGATCATAAAATATCCTGCAATTCCTGTAAAGTTCTAATAGTATAAGTTGGGTTTATTAAAATTGTAATGCCCGTATGGTTAACAAATATATTATCCATACCGGCATTTATAGCGCCTTGAATATCTGCATCCGGATTATCGCCTATCATAATACTTTCTGATAAATTTGCACCAGCTACCTTAATAGCATATTCAAATATTTGTTTTGCGGGTTTTATGGCATTGCATCTTTCCGAAGTAATCACATGGGTAAAATATTTGGAAAGATTTGCATTCCTGATCTTGTTCCATTGCGTTTTTTCAAAGCCATTTGTAATAAGATGTAAGAGGTATTTTTTTTCTGTGAGGTATTCTAAAATTTCAATCGTATAATCAAATAATGCTTTTTTTGTAGGAAGAATATCTAAAAATTTTGCACTGATTGTTTTTGCCAGCAGTTCATCACCAATCTTAAAATCAACTAATGTACGCCACATGCGCCTCCATTTCAGGTCTTCACTGGTAATAAAACCTTTATGATAACGATCCCATAAAATGGCATTATGATTTAAATAAATTCTGTAAAAATCTTCAAAAGGATGTACAGCTTTTTCTTCAAGCTTAAATAGCTGGTGCACTTCCATTAATGTTTCTTTTGCATTAGTATCAAAATCCCATAAGGTATGGTCGAGGTCAAAGAAAAGATGTTTGTATTTACACGGGTTGCCTGCAGCGGAATTAATTTTATTATTCATTATAAGTTTGCAATTTACACCACAAATATTTTGTTATGAATTCTGAAAACAAGCTAAAAGAGCAAGTGGGCAAAAACATTATTATAACAGGGGCCGGAAGAGGGATAGGAAAAGGGCTTGCAGAAAAATATGCCTCAAAAGGGTACAATTTATTTTTGTGTTCAAGGAGCGAAAAGACGCTTTTAAAATCAGCCGAAGAGATCAGGCAAAAAAACAAGAATAGCATGGTATTAACTTACGCTGCTGATTTAAAAGATAAATCACAGGCACAGGCTTTTGGAAGATGGATATTAGAAAAGGATTTTTCTATTGATATCTTAATAAATAATGCGGGAGATTTTTTGCCCGGAAGCATCTATAATGAAGAGGATGGAGTGCTTGAAAATATGATTGAAATAAATTTATACAGCGCTTATCATCTTACCAGGGCTCTTCTACCAAAAATGATGGATCAAAAGCATGGCCATATTTTTAATATGTGTTCAATAGCATCGCTACAAGCATATGCCAGCGGAGGCTCTTACAGCATTAGCAAATTTGCGTTAATGGGCTTTAGTAAAAATTTGCGGGAAGAAATGAAACCATATAATATTAAGGTTACTGCTGTGTATCCGGGAGCAGTGTATACTTCGTCATGGGCCGGGAGTGGTGTGCAGCCGGATAGAATTATGAGAGTTGAAGACATTGCAGAAATTATTTACTCAATTTCACAACTTTCGCCGCAGGCTTGTGCAGAAGATATTGTTTTACGCCCTCAGTATGGCGATCTTTAAGCTATGATTTTAACAGCATCTTATTTATTACCTGGCTTTTTTATTTTTTAGCAAAGATTAATTTTGTAATTCAAAAAATGATGTTGTTGCAGATGAATGAAATTTTACTTTCCGGGAATAATAAACGCATTTATATCTTTTTATTATCTCTTTTTTTTGCGCTTTGCAAACCATCTGTATCATTTGCCCAGGTAAAATTTTCTGCTGTGTGCCCAAATAAGAAAATTGGTAAAAATGAATATTTACAGGTTCAGTATATTGTTGAAAATGCTTCAAATGTTGAGCAGATAGTACCTCCTCCTTTTAAAAATTTTGTTGTTCTAAGCGGCCCCAACCAGCAAAGCAGTATGAGCAATATAAATGGTACCGTCTCACAATCTGTGGCAATTGAGTTTGTACTTAAACCTAATGTAACGGGAACTTTTATATTACCACCTGCTACTGCAAAAGTTAATGGTAAAACTTTACTATCAAATAGTTTGTCAGTTGAGGTAACTAATAATTCCACCGGTGCTTCATCAGGTGGTGCATCAATTTCTCCGTTTGGCAATTTTATGGATGTACCTCCCGTTTCTCCCTTACGCCAGTATGATGATTATATATTGCACAAAGGTGAAAACCTCGGTGACAAAATAAAAAAAAATCTTTTCGTAAAGCTTGATGTAAACAAAACAAGCTGCTATGTAGGAGAACCCATTGTAGCAACTTATAAATTATATACCAGATTAAAGTCGGAGTCAAATCTTACCAAAAGCCCTTCTTTCAATGGCTTTTCAGTAAGTGAAATGGAAATGCCGGATAGCTATACTATTAAAACTGAAAAATATAATGGAAGACAATACAGCGTGTACATACTTAGAAAAGTACAGCTTTATCCTTTACAGCCCGGTACTGTGCAATTAGATCCGATAGAGGTTGAAAACCACATTACTTTTATAAAAGCGGAGTATGCTAATACCAAAAGAGGGGATATTTTTTATGATATGCTGCGTGATTTTGCTGACGCCACAACTCCCCCTGAGGGAATGGAACAACAAAAAATTACTTTGCAAAGTAAACCGCTGAATATTACAATAAGTCCGTTACCTCAGCTAAATCAACCAAAAAATTTTAAAGGAGCTATAGGAAATTTTAATATCTATGCAGCCATCGAAAAAAAAAGTATGACAACCGATGAAGCAGGAAGCCTGTCTGTTTCTATTTTTGGGAACGGGAATATTCAAATGGTTAATGCGCCTGATATTGCCTGGCCGCAAGGGATAGAAGCATTTGAACCTAAATCAAGTGAGAGTATTGATAAAACTGCAGTGCCGTTGAAAGGCCAAAAAATATTCAATTATATTTTTACCGTTTCTAAATCCGGCATGTATAAAATTCCGGCGATAAGCTTTTCGTATTTTGATGTTGCCGCACGGGACTACAAAATCCTTTCAACATCGCCAATTACTATTGATATAAAAAAAGGGATTGGGATCAAGCCGGCAATTGCAGGTAAATTAAAAAGTTTAAACAACAATAACCCCAACGATTTAAACACTGAATTTTCAGGCTGGCGCTGGCTGTTATTAATTGTTGCTTTTCTCATTACAGGTTTAATAATATGGTTTATCAGCAAGCCGGGAAAAAAAGAGCCACCGCTGACACCAGCATCTGATAAAAATATTATTGATAAAGAAATAAAACCCGGAGAGAAAGAAGAGGTTAAAATTCCGGTAAACCCTTTGCACGAAGCAGAAATGATCCTTGCAGAGAACAATGCCAATAACTTTTATTATACTCTTAATAATTGTTTAAGAAGTTATTTGTCTCAAAAATTAAATTTTCCGAAAGAAGAACTTAGTAAGAAAAGCATATATGGGCTTTTAGATAAATCTAATGTAGGCGTTGGTACATCATTAATGCTTTCATCGCTTTTGGAAGCTATAGAAATAAATTTATATGCCCCGCATTCCTCAGCTAATCAAATGCAGGAGATGTATGAAAAAGCCAGTGAAGTAGTTGCTTTGCTTGATAAGCAGATGAGTTAGTTTTCGGTAAACTTATATCCTATCCCCCGTACTGATTGAAAATATTTTGGATCATGACTATTCTCTTCAAAGTACTTACGGAAGTTTAAAATAAAGTTATCTATTGTTCTTGTTGTAGGATAAACGTTATATCCCCAAACAGCCTGGAGGATTTTTTCACGGGGCACCACTTCATTTTTATTTTCGATAAGAAGTTTTAGCAGCATCGTTTCTTTTTTTGTAAGCGGTATTGTTACTCCTTCTTTATTGATAGATTGTAATGCCTTAAAGTTTATGCTGTTTTTTCCAAATGTATATATATCAGCAACAGGTTGTTTTTGAGATATCCGGTTACTCTTATGAATTAATTTATCAACCCTGAGTAGTAGTTCTTCTAAGTTAAAAGGCTTTGTAAGATAATCGTCTGCGCCTTTCTTTAACCCTAACACCCTGTCAGCACTGCTGCTTTTTGCACTAAGAATTAAGATTGGTATTTCATTGCCTTGTAAGCGAATGGTCTCGCAAACGCTTATCCCATCAAGCTCCGGAAGCATTACATCTAAAACAATAAGATCAAAATATTCACCTTGTACTGCATTCAATGCCTCTGCCCCATCATTTACCCCGGTTACCTCATACCCTTCCAATTCCAGGTTTAATTTTAAAGCTTCCTGCAAATTCTCTTCATCTTCAACTAATAATATGGAGAACTTTTTACCACTCATTGCATTAAATTAAACATTTACTTTTCATTTATCAGTTCTCTTCTTAAACTTATCTCAAAGTTACTTCCCTGCGGCTGGTTGTTAGCAACAATGATATCCCCCCTATGCTCCCGCACTATTTTTTTTGTGAGGTACAAACCCAAACCAGTTCCCTTTGCTCCTTTGGTATGTTGGTTGCCTACACGGTAAAACTTATTAAATACTTTTTGTTTTTCTTCATCTGCAATACCCTTTCCATTATCTTTTACAGAGAGAACAATTTTATTATTTACATTTTTTAATTCTATCCAAACCTTACTTGTTTTTGGAGAATATTTAATGGCATTATCTAAAAGATTATTTATCGCAATTTGAAGTAATACCCGGTCACCGGTAAAATAGATATCATGCTCAATATCAGTATCAATAATTCTTTGCGGAAAACGAATGGTATACTCATTACTACACTCCTGTACCAGGGTGGTTAAGTTAATATTTTCATTAGTTAACTGGTAGCCTCCTGCTTCAAGTTGGGTAGCCAATAATAAATTATTACACAGATCGTTTAACCTGTTTGCTTCCTGTAAAGTATTAGTGATAAGCCTTTGCTGCTGTTCCTGTGAAAGCTTATGCTTTTGGAGTGTTTCAAGGTTTAATTTGGTAACTGCAATAGGCGTTTTGAGTTCATGCGTTATGGCCATCATGAAATTTTGCTGTTGCTGGGAATGTTTAAGTTCTCTTCGCACTACCCTAAATACAAACACAGCCCCTGTAAC
This sequence comes from Ginsengibacter sp., assembly GCA_039922095.1. Lineage (GTDB taxonomy): Bacteria > Bacteroidota > Bacteroidia > Chitinophagales > Chitinophagaceae > Ginsengibacter. Next base: position 14,724 of record JBDSAQ010000532.1, read on the forward strand.
AATCAATAAAAAAAAGGTTATGCCTTCGCTGAGATACTGAATTGTTTTTCGCTGTTTTTCACTTGCTATATTTCTTAACCTGCTTTCATCTGCAGGTTTGGTTTTTTGAAGCGTTAATCTAAAGGCAGTCATTTTTTCATTTTGCTGATTTAACAGAATGAACCAGTAAATTAATGCTGCAATAATATATGCCAACAAGATCCAATACACTATAAATATTGTGCGTATTCGTTTTCGATTAAAAATTGCTGTCATTGATGTACAATTACACTGTTGAAGTATATATCGTTACTTAAATAACCTGGTAATAAGAAGATAGGTGAGCTAAACTCTTAAGATCATAATCTTACTTTTTCTGCTCTTACACCAATATTCAAAATATGCTTAAGTGGATTTTCTCTCATGATCTGGCTGATCGTAAAAGTATAGTTCCCTGCCTTTTTAAAGGGCAGCGGCCCACGGGTTATATTTTTTCTTACTTCAAAAATATCATCCATGCCATTTCCCTTCCATCCACTTTTATCAGTACCGAGTATGATGTCAATATTTTGAAATTGCACAGCGTCTCCCGGCGCTTTATAACCCAGGCTAAGCCATATATTATTATACTGATAAGAATCGGTGTGGCGCAACACAACATAAATATTATACGCAGCCGAAGTGTCTGTAATAGTAAAGGTGAAAGAAGGTTTATTATTATAATACCATGACTGCCCTGGTATCGCAACCGTTTTCTCAAACACATCAAGATGGGCACAGGCTACAATACATGTGCAAACTATAATTACGAATGCAATTTGTTTCACCTTAAAATTTAATGTAAAAATGTTTTAAAAAGATTTTTGATCCTGTTAGATTACAGACAGTATCTCAGCGATTAAAGAACATTAAATATCTGTTCCTTTAATTTTTCAAGCTCATCTTTCATGAGCACTACACATTTTTGTATCTCCGCATCATACGCCTTTGAGCCCGTAGTATTTATTTCACGTCCAATTTCCTGCGAAACAAACGAGAGCTTTTTACCCTTTGCTTCCTCTTTATCTTTAAGAATTGTTTTAAAATATTCACAGTGATTTTTAAGTCTTACCTGTTCTTCAGTAATATCAATTTTTTCAATATAAAATATCAGTTCCTGCTCAAGGCGGTTAACATCATAATTTTCTTTTCCTGCATTTTCTTCCAGCTTTTTAACCAATTCTTCTTTCATACGTATTTTACGCTGCGGTTCTAATTTTAAAATTTCTTCTTCCTGCTCGCCTATCTTTTTAATTCGCAAATGCAATTCGGTTTCAATAGATTTTCCTTCTGCGCATCGGTGATGATTAAGTTCCTGTAAGGCGAGTTCCACTACAATCTTCAATTCATTCCAGTCATCTTCATTTAGAATTTCATTTGAAGGGCTAACTACCTCGGGCAATCTCAGCAGAGAGCTAAGTACAGCGTTGGTATCAATATTTAACTCAGCCGCCAGTATTTCAATTTGCTTATAATAAGCTTTAATCAGGTCAGTATTTATAACCACAGGCTTACCAGATCCATTTTGTTTAATAGTAATAAAACAATCCACATTTCCTCTTAACAAACTTTCCTGCAACATATTTCTTACATCAAACTCATACGATTTTAGCAATGGCGGAATTTTCAAATTCATTTCCAGCTGTTTTCCATTCAGTGATTTTATTTCCACCAGGAAAGTTTTATCATTCACAGTTTTTTCTGCTCTTCCAAAACCCGTCATTGATTTTAACATAGAATATTTACGTTTAGTATGGCAAGTTATACAATTCCTGTTGAGTTAATATTCTCATTTCTTATGAAGCAATATTCTATAATCATTAAAAACTATTCTTAGAAAAAGTAAAATAAATCGACTGATAAAAATATAAAAATTAATAAAGCCCGGCTTTTTATGGCCGGGCCTTGTTATATGGATGGGTTAGTAAGTATAGGGAAAAAAATTCCCTACACAATAATAAAAATAATTTTTTCTATCATAAAGAATTTTAGCAACTATTTTATCAACATTTTATTTTTTGTTGTGGATAAGCGAACTGGTTTAATCATGTAAAAATTAATTTATACCATGATTAAAAATAAAAACCTTTTATGAATTTTTTTTTATAAAAAATAAATCTTTCTGTAACATCAGTGTTTACGGGTATTCCAGCATTATCTATCATTTTTACTCCATCGTTTTTGATCCATTTATTTTTTTATTGATTTATCCACTTATTAGTTTTAGTATTTCTAAATAACTTTTTTGTTATAAAATTATTTTTCAAAAAAAACCAAACTTAGCATCACTATAAGAAAATTATCAGTTGTTAGTTTTTGCATCTTATACAAATTGTTGACCTTAGTGTAAATAAAAAAACATGTAATGCAATTCTCTTCACCTGTTTCTGTTAAATGGATAGCCTCTTTTATCAATGCTGAAATTGTTGGTGATGAAAATGGCACAGCTACCGGAATTAATGAGATACATAATGTTCAACCTGGTGATATTGTTTTTGTGGATCATCCGAAATATTATTCTAAAAGTATAAACAGCGCAGCTTCCTTTATAATCATAAACAAGAAAACAGATGTGCCTCCGGCCAAAGCATTGCTGATAGTACCTGATCCCTTTGAGTCTTATTTAAAGCTGGTTAATTATTTCAGGCCTTTTATTCCCTCGCTAAAATTGATAAGCGATTCAGCCACTATTGGTGAAGGCAGTGTTGTGATGCCTAATGTGTTTGCCGGTAACAATGTGCACATTGGCAAAGATTGTACCATTCATCCAAACGTTACCATTTATAATGATTGCATTATTGGAAATAATACAACGATACATGCCGGAACAGTTATTGGCAGTGATGCATTTTATTTTAACACGAAGAAGAATAGAGATATATGGTTTAAAAAAATGCAAAGCTGTGGCCGTGTAGTAATTGAAGATGATGTAGAAATTGGAGCTGGCTGTACCATTGACCGGGGAGTTAGCGCAGACACTAAAATTGGTGCCGGATCAAAGCTTGATAACATGATACACATTGGCCACGATGTAGTGATTGGCAAAAACTGTTTAATAGCTGCCCAGGTTGGTATTGCCGGTTGCACAGTAATTGGTAATGGCGTGGAAATTTGGGGACAGGCAGGGCTAAATAAAACACTTACTGTGGGGGATAACGCTGTAATACTTGCCCAGAGTGGATTAGGCGAAGATGTTGAAGCTGGTAAAATTTATTTCGGAACTCCTGCCGGGCCTGCTTTACAAAAACAAAAAGAGTTAATCTGGGTAAAGCGTATCCCTGAAATCTGGCAAAAATTAATGCAACTCAGGTCAGCAAAAAGCGAATAAAAAATTATTTAGGGATAGATTTTAATTACAAATTAAAATAAGAATTGAATTTATCAGAGAGCGGATATAGGATCATACGTTTAAGGAAAATGTACGATGAAAAATCGTTACTATTTTATAATTACCCAATCTACTTTCATTCTTATATCATTTAAAGGCCTGTTATGTGTATTGGTTGCTGTGCCTGCAATTTTATCAATCACCTCCATGCCTTTTTCAACTTCGCCAAAAACAGTGTAGTTCATATCAAGATGCGGAGTGCCTCCAATGGTTTTATAAATTTCTCTTTGCCATGCCGGAATTTTTCTTTTAAGGCGATAGGTCTCTACTGAATCCAATCCTGCATCAGTGAATATTTTTCCCTGAACGATATAGAACTGACTGCCACTGCTGGCTTTTGCCGGATTTACATTATCACTTTCTCTTGCGGCAGCAATAACACCTTTCTTATGGAATAAGCTCGTGTCAAATTCCGCAGCAACAGTATATCCGGGGCCACCATTGCCAAGTTCATCTCCGGGTTTTGAATTTTTGCTATCCGGATCTCCGCCCTGTATCATAAAATTCTTTATCACTCTATGAAAAAGAAGGCTATCAAAATAATGCTCCCTGGCCAGCTTTATAAAATTATCCCTGTGTAATGGAGTTTTATCATATAATTTAATAATGATAACTCCTGAATCTGTTGTGAGTTTTATTCTTTCAGTCACAGGGGTTTTAGTGCTGATATTTTTTGTAGATGAACATGCCACTAAAAATATTAATACTGTTATGGATAAAATTTTATTTATCATGCTGGAATAAAACTTTTAAGTATTTTTTTTCGTTAATTAAAATGAACTTCGTCTTAAACAAAAATAGGAAGAATGAAAATTGCACTTTGTTTTTTTCTATCTGCTTCTTTTTTTACCTGTCATAAAAATACAGATGAAGTAATTGCTCCTTATTCTGAAGCATCTTATAAAGTTATTATTACAATGAACTGGGCTGCCACCAAATTTGGTGTACCTGCAGGTGCACATTTTACAGCGCTTGCCGGAATGGTTCACAGTAAGGATGCTTCTTTATGGATGCCGGGCACACTTGCTACGCCAGGGCTTGAAGATGTTGCAGAGATAGGCAACAACACCAAAATAGATGCAGAATCAGATGCAGTCATTTCAAAAAATAAAGCTCTTTCAAAGTTTACTATTGCTCCGCCATCCGTTACAGGTTCAGTGGAAACAAATCTGCATTTCAATACCAATCATTCTTATATCAGCTTTGCTTCAATGATAGCTCCTTCACCGGATTGGTTTATTGGCATTCATGATTTTAATTTACTAAATGGCACCATATGGATAAATGATATTACGGTTAACCTATTGGGGTACGATGCCGGCACTGAGGAGGGTGATGTGTTTAATCTTAATAATCCCGCAACAGTACCACAGCAAAATATTGCCTTATTAACTCCCGCAAATGCCAGTGTACTGGCAAATGGAAATTCTTCAATTGCTCCAATAGGTACAATTCGGTTTATAAAAAATTAGGACTGAAGAAAATCATTGTTTTCAAAATATAGCAGCACATGATCTTTTAAAAAATTCTCCTGCTCTATCATATTAAACTGTGGAAGTTCCAGTAATTGTTTAAAGTGAGGCCAGCCTTCATTATCAATCCCTTCTAACTCATAGTAACCGCTTTGGGCAAGTAAGGAGCAAACGGCAACATGCATAAGGTCTTGTTTTTGCTCTTTTGTGAATTTGCTTTTTATATTACCAAATTCCTGTATGCCTATTAAAAACAGTATGGCTTCCATATCTGGCTTTTTACCAAATTTCTGCATTAATTTTTCTTCCAGTTTCCACCATCGTAATTGTAAATCATCATTAGCCTGCATGTTTGCAAATTTAAATATTAGCATCTTTGCTTTAAAAAGAATTTAAAATGGATTATACTATTACGAAAGATGATTTTACCGTCTCAACAGATAAAAGTAAAATTGACATCGTGTATGTTCACGGTTTTCTTACCAAATCTTACTGGTCTCCAGGCGTTACTATTGAGGTTGTTACAAGAGCAATGCAGGGCTCAATATGCTTTGGCATTTACGCCGGCCCCAGGCAAATTGGCTATGCAAGAATAATAACAGATAAAGCAACCTTTGCCTGGGTAGCCGATGTTTTTATTGATGAGAATTACAGAGGTAGAGGGTTGGCTAAATGGTTAATGGAAACAATGCTGGCTCATCCGGATTTGCGGGGGTTGAGAAGAATTTTACTTGCCACAAAAGATGCCCATAAATTATACCAGCTATGCGGCTTTGTTGCTATATCTAATCCGGAAAGATTTATGATATATACTCCCCTTGTAGTATAAAATTAAATAGAATTAATTTCGGCAAAAATTATTGAAGATGTTACAGGTAGCTTTTATAAAGCAGAATATACAACTGGTAAAAGAAAAATTAGCTGTTAAGAATTTTAAAGAACTGAATTTAGCTGATGATATAATTGCTTTAGATGATGACAGAAAAAAACTGCAATTCAATCTTGATGAAACCCAGTCAAAAATAAATACAGCCTCTAAACAAATAGGCCAACTAATGGTAAGTGGCGAAAAAATGTCTGCCGAAGAAAAAAAACAGGAAGTGGTTTCTTTAAAGGCTTCTTTACATATTATTAATGAAAAACTGGCGACAACAGAAAAAGAATTACACGATGCTATTATCAAACTGCCTAATCTTCCGCATCCTTCTGTGCCGGCAGGAAAAACGCCTGCAGATAATGTAATTGTAAGAGAAACCGTCGACAAGCCTGAGCTTTTGAATGATGCAATACCTCATTGGGATCTTATAAAAAAATATGACATAGTTGATTTTGAAACCGGTGCTAAAATCACCGGCAGCGGCTTTCCCTTATATAAAGGTAAAGGCGCCAAACTGCAAAGAGCTTTAGTGCAATATTTTTTAGAGTATAATATTGCCGCCGGTTATACTGAATACCTGCCGCCATTTATGGTGAATGAAGCCACCGCTTATGGCACAGGGCAGTTGCCGGATAAAGAAGGTCAGATGTATTATATGCAGGCGGATAATTTTTATATGATACCTACATCTGAAGTGCCGCTTACTAATATTTATCGTGATGAGATATTGAAAGAAGCAGAGCTGCCTATAAAGATGACAGCATATTCACCTTGTTTCAGGAGAGAGGCAGGAAGTTTCGGCAAAGATGTCCGCGGCCTTAACCGGGTTCATCAATTTGAAAAAGTAGAGATTGTACAATTGGTGCATGCTGAAAAAAGCTATGAAGTGCTTGAAGAAATGGTAAATCATGTAGAAAAACTTTTGATTACATTAGAGCTGCCCTATCGCATTTTAAAATTATGTGGTGGTGATATGAGCTTTGCTTCCGCGCTAACTTACGATTTTGAAGTGTACAGTGGCGCACAGCAAAAATGGCTTGAAGTGAGCTCTGTAA